>LFJI01000243.1 GCA_001235855.1 Candidatus Burkholderia brachyanthoides | reverse complement strand
GTTCAGGTGCCCAAGGTTAGCAAATCGCCAAAGAAGTAAACAGCTCCCTCATGGGAATTTTGAACTGGTCTCTTACGTATTCACCGGTCATCGCGCTCGCAAGCAAAACCGCGCTCGCAAGCAAAACATTTCCGTGCATTGTGCGCAAATGGCGCAGGTGCACGAGGAGACAGGCCACTTAGCATCTCTTTTTAACAGTTTGTTCTTTTGCCATATAAGCCGCGACACGCCGTGGCTTTGATTGCGCAAAGTATCATGCCCTCGACGCGGCATCGCACCGCCTCGTGTCACGAAAAGAACACGAGCAACCCCGCGGTTCGCAATGGCCATATGGCCAGCGCCTCTCGCAATGCAGCGTCACGGGGCCTCAAGGTTTTCATTGCAGAGTATGGAGACAGATCGATGAACCAGCTCCCAGTAGTCGAAAACAACGATAACAACGCCGTCGAAGTAGAAGCGCCGGCACACGTGCGTCACCGACGCTTGATCGAATGGGTGCAGCGCATCGCTGCGCTGACCAGGCCCGACCGAATCGAGAGTGGTGCGACGGCAGTCAGGAGGAGTACGACCGGTTGTGCGAACAGATGGTCGCCGCCGGCACCATGAAGAAGCTCAACCCGCAGAAACGCTCAACTCCTCTTATCTCGCCTGTTCTGACCCATCGGACGTGGCGCGTGTCGAAGACCGCACCTTCATCTGTTCACAGCGCCGCGAAGACGCCGGCCCCACACGAATAACTGGATCGATCCGCAAGAGATGCGCATCACGCTCGACGGCCTCTTCGACGGCTGCATGCGCGGCCGCACGATGTACGTCGTGCCGTTATCGATGGACTCGCTCGGCTCGCCGATCGCGCATATCGGCGTGGATCTGTCGGATAGCCCGTATGTCGTGACGAACATGCGCACCATGACGCGCATGGGCCACGCGTACGACGTGCTCGGCGAAGACGGCGAGTTCGTGCTGTGCGTGCATACCGTCCGCGTGCCGTTGAGCGATGGCCGCAAGGACGTCGCGTGGCCGTGCAACGACACGAAGTACATCGTGCATTTCCCTGAGCAGCGCGAGATCTGGAGCTTCGGCTCCGGCTACAGCGGCAATGCGCTGCTAGGCAAGAAGTGCTTCGCGCTGCGCATTGCCTCGACGATGGGCCGCGACGAAGGCTGGCTCGCGGAACACATGCTGATCCTCGGCGTGACCTCGCCGCAGGGCCGCAAATATCACGTCGCGGCAGCGTTTCCGTCGGAGTGCGGCAAGACCAACTTCGCGATACTGATCCTGCCCGCCGACCTCAACGGCTGGAAGGTGACGACCATCGGCGACGACATCGCATGGATCAAGCCGAGCCGCGACAGCCGCCTGTACGCGATCAATCCGGAAGCGGGTTACTTCGGCGTCGCGCCGGGCACGAACGAAAAGACCAACTTCAACGCGATGGCTACGCTGAAGGAAGGAAAACGTAATCTTAACCAACATCGCGCTGACCGACGACGGCGATGTCTGGTGGGAAGGCATGACGGACACGCCGCCCGCGCATCTGACCGACTGGCAGGGCCGCGACTGGACGCCGGCCATCGCCCGCGAAACCGGCGCGAAGGCCCTGCATCCGAACGCGCGCTTCACGGCGCCCGCGTCGCAATGCCCGTCGATCGATGCGGACTGGGAGAACCCCGCAGGCGTGCCGATCGATCGATGCGTTCATCTTCGGCCGCCGCCGCTCGAACACCGTGCCGCTCGTCACCGAAGCGCGCGACTGGACCGAAGGCGTCTACATGGCCGCGACCATGGGCTCCGAGACGACCGCCGCCGCAGGCCAGCAAGGCGTGGTGCGCCGCGATCGGTTCGCGATGCTGCCGTTCTGCGGCTACAGCATGGTGGACTACTTCGGCCACTGGCTGAAGATGGGCGAAAAGCTGGAAGCGATGAACACGAAGTCGCCCAAGTTCTTCTGCGTCAACTGGTTCCGCAAGGGCGACGACGGCAAGTTCGTCTGGCCGGGTTTCGGCGAAAACATGCGCGTGCTGAACTGGATGATCGGCCGCATCGAAGGCACGGCGCAGGGCGAGGAGCATGCGTTCGGCATTTTGCCTCGTTATGAGGACATCGACTGGGGCGCGCTCGGATTCACGCGCGAACAGTTCGAACAGGTCATTTCCGTCAACGATGCGCTATGGCGCGACGAACTGTCGCTCCCATGACGAACTGTTCGAAAAGCTCCGTCAGGGCTTGCCGGGCGCGTTGCCGGAGGCGAAAGCGGACATGGAGAAAGAAGCGTCTCGCCGCGTGATCGATCGACTGGCGATTAGTGTCGCCCGTTGAAACAATCCCTCAATACGAATCCGCTTGGCAGCGGGTTCGTCGAAACCTCGCTTAACCCGCCAAAATTGACGCGACCAGAAAATTAAATCAGGCCGCGCTCGCCTCAAAAGTCGTCAGCGTTGCGCCTAAAGCAACAATGTGCGCTCTTTCACCGTGTAAGCGCCATAGAAATGGACGATTTCTCGAAAATTCGCTGCGTTTTCGCAACTTCTGCATAATTCTTCTAGTCCTAGTAGAATTCCTAATTGTTATGCACAGAAATAAACGCCGTCTTTGGCGGTAGGAGTTGTCCCATGGATCATTTGCAGTCGATGAGAGTGTTCGTCCGCGTCGCGGATCTCGGCAGTTTCGCCCGGGCCGCAAGCGCGATGGACATCTCCAATGCGGTGGCGACGCGCCACGTCGCGGGCCTCGAAGGCCGCCTCGGCACGCGCCTGTTGAACCGCACGACGCGCAGTCTCTCGCTCACGGAGTCCGGTCAGGTCTACCTTGAGCGGGCACGCCAGATTCTCGACGAACTGGAAGACGTCGAACAGATGGTGGTCGCGCGCAATCACGAGCCGCTCGGATCACTGCGGATCGTCGCGCCCGTGGTGTTCGGTCTGCATAATCTCGCGCCCGTGTTACAGACGTATGCACAGCGCTATCCGAAGGTCGTGCCCGATGTGACGCTGGTGGATCGCCAGGTCGATCTGGTCGAGGAAGGTTTCGATGTCGGCATCGTGATCGCGCGACAAGTGAAGAGCGCGAGCGTCGTCACGCGCCGTTTGACGACCGGCTGCATGACGGTATGCGTGACGCCGGAATACCTCACCAAACACGGCACGCCGACGCACCCGGAGCATCTGCTGGAGCATCCGTGCCTGAGCCTGCCGTCCGAGTACTGGGGCGACGAACGGGTGTTCACCGGCCCGGACGGCGAAGTGCGCGTGCGTCCGCAGAACGTGATCATCGCGAACAACACGGAAATGCTGCGTCAGTTTGCGCTGCTCGGCATGGGCATCGCGATCCTGCCGAGCTATCTGATCGGCAACGACATGACGCGCGGCACGCTCGTGCGCCTGCTGAGCGATTTCCAATTGCCGCAGGTGGAGATCAATGTCGCGTATCCGAGCCGCCGCCATCTGCCGGCGAAGGTGCGGACCTTCATCGATCATCTGGTCGAGTATTTCAGCCAGACGCCGAATCACCAGATCGGCGAGCAATGGCTGCGCGATGGCCGTGGCCGCGCCCTCGCGGCGGCGCAGCCGGAGTACGTGGAGCGGGCGGAGGATGAGCCACGCTCGTTCGACGACGAGCTCGACTCGAAGGTCTCCTCGAAGCCGTCCCGCACGCGCGGACGCATGCCGGCGCCATCACCGTTCTGAAGCGCATATCGCCGATGCAAGAAGAAAAGTCCAGTCGTGTGAACTGCACCCCAAAAGTTGGACGCTGATCCAACCTTTGGGGTGTTTTTCATGGCGAAGTACAGCGAGCAGTTGAAGCTGAAGTTGGTAAAGCAGTACCTTACTGGGGTGTCTGGCACGTGCGTGCGCGCAACGGCATGGGGTAGCTCGTACGGTGTTGCGCCGATGGAGAGCGGTGTACGAGGCGCATGGCCTGGGGGGCTACGCAAGAAGTACAGCGGTTATGACGCCCAGTTCAAGATGTCTGTCTTGAGGCGCATGTGGCGGGCGAAGCTGTCACAGCAGCAGGTGGCGGCGGTGTTCGACATTCGAAAAAACGCAAATAGTGCAGGCTACCCCATGCATGCCGTTGCGCGCGCGTGCGTGCCAGACACCCCAGCAAGGTACTGCTTTACCAACTTCAGCTTCAACTGCTCGCTGTACTTCGCCATGAAAAACACCCCAAAGGTTGGATCAGCGTCCAACTCTTGGGGTGCAGTTCACGATGCGGGCGTTTCTTCATCCGGCACCGGGTTAAGCGGCACTCACACCCAGTTCTGGATCGCGCAGCCTTTGGCCGCCTGCTCGTGCAATTCGCAATCGGCGGGAGCGGACGCAGCGTGTCACCCTGCTTCGCCGATGGCGCGCACATGCGGCCATATTGCGCGTGGGACGGCGCCTGCTCCTGAACGGGTGTGGGGCGCATCGTCTGACGCACATGCAGCGTCAGACGATGCGACAATCGCGACCAATATCAGAAACTCGCGATTCGCGAGCGCGTTGAGTGCCTTCATCGAATTCTCCTGTTGCCGATTCGTTGCGCGATCTCGTCGGACGCGTGTTGTAGTGATGCGCTTGGAGCAAACCGCATGCCGCGACGCAGCACGGACGTGCGTTTGCGCGCCGGTGAGACCCGGGCCACGCGCCTCGTGGGCACGGCGCATGCGCTATCCATACATGCCGCATCCCGCCAGGACGCGGCACTTTGAAACGGCAAAAACACAGGGAGGTGTTACATGAGCACGAACGTCGTATTGGTACTCAATGATCTCGTCGAAACCTCGAAGGACGGGGAAAAAGGTTTCCTCAAGGCCGCCGAGGACACCCGTGATCCGAGCCTCAAGTTGCTGTTCCAAAGCCGCGCCGAAGCGTGTTCGGCGGGCGCGCGCGAACTGCAGGAACTGGTGCAGCGTCTGGGTGGCAAGCCCGAAACGGGCGGCTCCATGGCGGGTGCGCTGCATCGTGGCTACGTCGATGTGAAATCGACCGTCACAGGCCACAGCGATCACGCGGTGCTCGCTGAATGCGAGCGCGGCGAGGATGTGGCAAAGAAAAATTATCGCCAGGCGCTGGACAAGGACCTGCCGGCGGATGTCCGCGCGGTGGTGGAGCGTCAGTACTCAGGGCGTGCTGGAAAATCACGACCGCATCCGCGATCTGCGCGACCAATACGCCGCCGCCAAATCGTGATGCTTGAAGCAGTGACGCTGCAACGAAAACGGCCGTTTGAAGTGAACTGCACCCCAAAAGTTGGACGCTGATCCAACCTTTGGGGTGTTTTTCATGGCGAAGTACAGCGAGCA
>LFJI01000242.1 GCA_001235855.1 Candidatus Burkholderia brachyanthoides | reverse complement strand
ACTACAATCTCAATCAAGCGTTGCCCGTTCGCGCGCCTTAACGCCAAACTCATTAAAGTTTTCGAAAAAACCGGAGCGCTTCATGCTTCATGTCGCGTCAGCGTAGTCTTTCGCGACCTGCGTCCCGAGCATATGCCGGGTATCTTTTCCGGGAACGCAGCCTTCTGGAATTCCGTCGCGGCGATCTTCAACTTCGCCTCGCGGTTTCGCTCTAACTCGTTGAGCAAGTGCTTTGGAACATGAAGAGCGATGTTTCCCGCCTCGATGGCGACGATAAGTCGCTCGATCTCTTCAATGCCATCAGTAGAATACTCGTAGAGGTTCAGGAAGATATTGGTATCAGTGAAGAGATTGAGTCCCGGCATTCGGCATTCTATTTTTCCTGTGATTTTGGTCCGCATGCAGCGGGCGCAGATCGGATTGTAGTCTTCGATTACATTGCGCGACACCGTGCCCGGTGAGACGGCCGCGTCGGGCTGCGCACGTCGTTGCGCAACTTCTTCGACGCTTGGCTCTTTCCGCACAGCGTGATATAATAATTAGCTAGTTAAACGAATACGCCGTCGCCGTATTAGCCAGCAACTAAGAGGAAACGAATGGTCCGCTCGCATGTCTCGAAACCCTGCGACAACATAGCCAGCCTCCGCCTCACCCTTCACGAGCGCCAAGAAATGGAGTCGATCTCCGCCGTTCTCGGCTTCAAAACACTCAGTGATTACATCCGCCATTTGCACAGCGTCGCGGTCAAACAAGACGCGAAACCCGAGCGAGTCAACGGAGAAAGCTACGGCCCTTTTTCCGTTGCGCACGAGACGAAGCTCGGCAAGATCTATAACGGCAATTCCCTCGAATATTTGCATCACCGCACCAAGCCCAACTCGGTGAACTTGATCATGACTTCGCCGCCCTTCGGGCTGATGAGGAAAAAGTCTTACGGGAACGAAGACGCCGCGGCCTATTGCGAATGGTTCAGGCCTTTCGCCGAAGGATTCAATCGAGTCCTCTTCGCGACGATGGCAGTTTGGTCATCGACATCGGCGGGGCATGGAAGCCGGGGATCTCCACGCGCTCGCTCTATCACTTCAAGCTCTTGATCATGCTATGCGAAGAGTTCGGCTTCCATCTTGCTCAAGAGCATTACTGGTGGAATCCGGCGAAGCTTCGCGCCCGCTGAATGGGTCAACATTCGACGCGTCCGAGTGAAGGATGCCGTCAATTGCGTGTGGTGGCTGTCGAAGACGCCCTATCCGAAAGCGAACAACAAGCGCGTGCTCGCCCCTTACTCGGAGTCGATGAGGGGGGGGTGTTGAAAAACGGCTACAAGGCCAAATTGCGGCCCTCGGGCCACGATATCTCGGAGAAATTCTCCAAAGACAACGGCGGCTCGGTTCCGCCCAACCTGCTCTGCTTGCGATTGCCAACACCGAGAATAACGGCCAGTATCAAGATTACTGTCGCGCAAACGGGATCGACATTCACCCCGCCCGCTTTCCAGCGCTCCTGCCCGAGTATTTCATCCGAATGCTGACCGATCCGGGCGACTTGGTGGTCGATCCGTTCGGTGGATCGTGCGTGACCGGGATGGTCGCCGAGAATCTCCGGCGAAAATGGGGGTGCATTGAGTGAGTTGTCGAGCGAATACATTCGAGGCGGCTTGGCGCGGTTCCAGCAGGGCGCAGACGCTATACTTACTACATTACTACACCATCAACACGCCTTGCTCGCAGCCCGTCGACGAGTCGCAGGTTCCTTTGATGGCCAACGGGGGCGTAACGCGATAGGCGGTTCGCTCAGATCGCCAGCGCCGCGCGCTTCGCCTCTATGCGCGCGGCCAGTTGCCCAAGCTTCCGTTCGCGAGCCCCGCAAAATCCGTCAATCCGGCGGGCAAAGCGCCGTCCATCGCTTCTTCAAACCCGGAAAGGCCTGAGCAAACGACCGCGCAATCTCGCATGAGCGCTTGCGCCTCATCGACGCTGTCTGGCCGCGAGTCGCGGCAATAACGAGCCAGTTGCGAAAGCGCGTCAACGATCGCCGAAGAAGCCGACAGCGGTGATCCAAACCACTTGCATTCCAAATGGGCAAGGTCTGTCCCGGATTGGCGGTCGCGCACCGAGACGTCGGCCCGGGCCAAGCCCATGCCCGTCCCGAACGCTTCGGCCGCGACCCGGGCCATGGCCTCTGAAATGGTCCAAACGCTCGTCCGATCGTTTCGGCAAAGCGTTTTGCCAGCGGATGGAATAAGGGCCGACCGACGCGACTTCCGATCCGCCAGCGATGGAACCCTTCCATCGAACGTGATGCCCGGTCGCGCCCGCCAGCGCCTCGGCGACCGCAATAATGCAGCCAATTTCAACTTTTGCCAATCTTCAAGCTTTGCGATGAGCGTGGAAGCCAGCAATTCGCGAATCGCCGCTTCTTCATGCGCTCGACGCGCTCAAACAACTCCATCGCTTCCATCGCCTGCTGGTAGAGAGGCGACATGCTTTTCTTTGCGTCTCGAATCGCCGCGCCTCCGGGGCGGCGACGGCCACTGGGCGACAGCATCACCTCTCTCAACAGACGCGTCCGAGCGGCGCGCTCGAACAACGCGGCGCGCGAGTGAATCCATTCCTGCTCCGCTCCGAGACGGTGTCGCCGAATGGCCGCGAGCGTCAACGACTCGGCCTCGCGAAGCGTCCAAGCCAGCACCTGATTGCGCAGTGTCAGCGGAAACACTCCGGGATCGGAGACAACGAACAACGTCGGATCGGAAGCCAACTCTTGTTCGGTCAGCGTGGCGCGGGCGTCGATTACGCCGGGGATTTGTCCCTGATGGACTTGCGTCTCAAAAGCAATCGCCGTTCGGATGTCCTGCGGCGCGGAGATCACCCGCTCAGCAATCTCGCGCATCCGGTCGGAGAGCGCCCATCGCAACAACAACTCCTCGTGCTCTTCGATCGCAACGCGCGGGGATCGCGATTCCCATCCGGCGCCTTGCGGCGAGCGATGACAACGGAGCAGCGCCGCCAAGCAATGGTCTGACAGCGTCGAGCTTGGCGGGATATTCAGGGCGCCAACTTCATGAAGCGCCGTTCGACATCGGCAGCCAATTGCCCCCGCAGTTGCCACGCTTCGACAATGGCGGAGGAGCAATCGATGGCATCAGCGCAGCTGATGCCATCGAGCAGCGGCAAGAAGGTCGACGCCATGACAACGATGAAGACTTCTTGTGCGTCCGCGTTGGGAACCGCCAGAAAGTCGATGCTCTCGTCCATCGCGGACGCCAATTTCAGAAAGTCAATGACAGGCGCCCCGCCCAACTCCCTGCAACGATTGGCGGCAGACCAAAGGCTCGCGATTGGGTTTGGAAGCGACGGATCCAGCTCGCCTTTGAGGAGACCCAGCTTTTGAAGCATGTCTCGAACGAAACGCGACGGATCATCGGGGATGCCGATTCGAATCCACGTGAAACGGCGAGACATGGCGAAGCTGATCTGCTCGAGCTGAGTCTTGTCGACTTGATTCAGCGTGCACAACATCGCCCAGGCTGGCCCGGGCGCGAACTCATGGTCCTTTTTCGCTGGATTCGGTTTTGGAAGGATGCGGTAGTTGGCGCTCGCCGCGTCGCCCACCTCCACTCGGTAAGGAAGGCTGGTCGATTGCCCGCTCAACACCGAAAACAGTGGACCGATGACTTTGTCGATCGGGCAGCGATTCAGCTCGTCGATGATGATCAGCTTGTGGAAATCCCGCAGCATCGCGCCGGGGACGAAACCAAGCCTTCCCGGCCCCAAGGGTTGATAACCGCCCACCAAATCTTGCGAACTCCATGACGACGACGCGGTCAGCAGCGTGTATGGCGGCTCGTCCTCGGAAAGGTCGTCGCCCGCGATTTGCTCCGCCACGTATTCGGCGAGAGTCGTCTTTCCAGTTCCCGGCGGTCCATGGAAAACGAAGTGGCGTTTTCCCCGGCCAGCGCCGCGTTGATCAGCTTGTAGACGACAGGCGAGATGCCGGTCAATTCCGGCGCTGGCAAAATCTCCAACGGCTGCGCGGGCTCGATCTCGGCATCCGCTTGCGCCTCGAACACTCCTTCGAGGTCGGCTTGCAAGCGCGCCATGTCGTCGCGGCTTGCCGATTCATAAACGCCAACCTTTGCCGTCCCGGATCGCAGCCAGCTCGTCAAGACTTTGGTTGCGTCGTCATAGCTAAACAGACCTCCGGACGGCAAGAGCATAGGCTCTGGCTCGGCCATCGTCTTCACCATGCTGATATAGGCAATGCGATAAGGCTGTTTCGCGGACTCCCTGCCCTTGTAGGACAGCGTGCTGCGCTCAACGTCAAAGTCCGAGGAATATCGCCGGAGGTTCCCACCGGAAGCGCCTTTGGAAACGCGAACTGGATGATCCACTCCCAGTTCTCAGGGAACTCATACCGGTCAATGTCCAGCCTCACCGCGGGCATGAGGCGAAAGGCGGCAAGCGCGCATTCGCCCGAACCCTTGTTGATGTAGCCGGGCGTCGCGGCTCCGGACGGCTACATGCCAAAGAGTTGTCCCGCCAAACTCGCGGTGGGGACCCCTTCGCTGGCGTCGATATGAACGATCCGACGATCCAACGCGGTGGTTTGCTGGTTATGGCACCCGGCTTTGCCCAGTAGCCGGTGCTGGAAAGGACCTGCTCTCTAAGGGCAAGATCTTTTGTCCCCGACGAACGGCGCGTGTAGGCGAATGGGCGCAACGGCGCGGAACTCGCGGCCTTTGTGGCCACCTCGGCGCCAAGGATTATTTAGAGGCAACGATGGCAAGGCTGACCCTTATGTCAGTTTTTGCCATGTTACGCGGATCCAGCCGACGTTACGAGGGTTCGCTGCTGCGCCTTCGGCCCATGATTATCGATAAAGTAATACTTGGGATCACTACGCCACAGAGCCGACGCAATCAAAGCGCGCGTTTTTCGGCCGCTGAATGATGAAAGGCAAAGGAATCTATGAAAATTTTCTTAAAACCACCGGCTTTAATGACTAATGCCACGGTGTATGGAGAAAGATGTGATCTTTTATAATTTTGAAGGCCGCAGAATCCCAGTCCGTCTTCAAGTGTTTTGCTCCTTGGGATGCGATGAATTTCCGTCGTGGCTCGTTAGATGGAACCAAAGGTCCTTACGAACGATGTTTTCCAATAGGTTGGCATTTCCTAAGCCGGCATTCAACTCATCGGGACAGATCGACGTTTGCCTGAACATGCGGACAGCTGGGCCGAGCAACGCAGACGTCATCCACTACTCCAGTGCGCACGTGTCGCCGTCAGAGCCGCGCGTCAAGCGGCATGCAGTAGGCGCTAAAGCTC
>LFJI01000241.1 GCA_001235855.1 Candidatus Burkholderia brachyanthoides | reverse complement strand
ACCAAAACGTTACTCCGTTCGGTATCTCAGAAAAAATCTTAACTGAACGGCATTAGCGTTCGAGCGCGATTTTTTCCGCGTCAGCGCGTCGTCAAAATTCTGTAGGGAAAGCACGGATGCATGGATATTTATGTCGCGCTACGATGATTGCGGCGTTGATCACGTCCATAGTCCATACATTCCGCCGCTTGCCGTAGCTGACAAGCGGCTTTCTTTTTTTCTGCCGCACGTTCCTTATTTCGCGTGAACAGTGTTGCCGTTCACCGTCGCCGCGCCACTTTTCGCCAGTTCCCCGATCAGAGCTTTTCGAGCAACGCCCGATGTTCGCGGTCGGGCGCGAGCGCCTTCGCGGCGGCGTGCATCGCGCGGGCGGAATGCCGGAATGCGTCAGCGCGCGCACGTCCATCAGCTTGAAGACGATCAGCGCTTTCAGCGTGTTCTTGGCATTGCGGGCCGGATCGGCCGCCAGATTCCAGATAATTGAGCCGCGAGCGCGCAGTCTCGAGCGCTCGCACGACATCGGCGAACGGCCCACCGTGGCCGGGAATGACGACATCCACATCCAGCCGCGCGATGAGATCGAGCACCGCGCGCTCTTCCACGAAACCGCTTTCGCCTTCGAGTTCTGGAAAGATCACGCCGAAGCCATTTTCCCGCAACGCATGCGCGCTGATCAACACGCATGTTTCCGGGCAATGCAGAATGAAGCATCAGAAAATGCGGATCGTGGCCAGGCGCGCCGAGCGCGAGCGTCGCGCCGGGTGCGATGGTCCCGCTGAAACCGAAGCGCTCGCAACGCTGCCCGGTGGCGCGAAAAGTCAGCGCGTCGTCGTTCCAGTCGCGCACGGCGTCCGCTTCGCTGGAAGGGATCAGCGTATCGCAGGGAATAGGCTTGCTGGAGCAGCGCGTTGCCGCCGCAATGATCCGAGTGCAGATGCATGTTGACGATCGCATCGAGCCTGCGCGTGCCGAGCGCCTGCCGCACCAGCGCGAGCGTTTGTGGCGCCTGGGAAACATAGCCGGTGTCTATCAGCGTCGCCTTGTCCGCGCCGGTAAACAGCACGTTGTTCGAAGAAAGCCAGCCGCGTTCGAACACGGTCATCGAATCACGCAAAGCCTCGGGCGCGAGATTCACGCGCGCGTCTCCTTCGGCATCACGACGATGGTCGCCGTCGCTTTGATCACGCTCTCTCGCCCGACGCGTTGCGCGCGCCGCCTTCGAACTTGACGAGATTGCCGTTAAGGCTCGCTTTCCATTTCGCTTCGATGACCTGTCAGCGCATGGTCAGCAAGTCGTCGGCCATGACCGCGCGCGTCAGCCGCGCGTCAGCTTGATGCCGAATTCGAGGGCGAGCGGTTGCGAATAGATCGAGAAATGCGCGGCGACCTTCGCTTCATCCACGCGATTCGCGCCGCTCGCGATCACGAGCACGGGCGCATCGTCCTCGCGACGGCGGAACAGGATCGACTTGGCGATCTGCGCGATGGAACAGCCGAGGTCCGCGGCCGCTTCGGCGGAAGTCTTGCCGGTTCCGGACAGCATCACGACTTCGTGCGGATGGCCGCGCTCCTTGAGCAACAGCGCGACGCGTCGCGTGGAATCGGGTAATTGATCGATCATCGTTTGCCTTTTGCCGTTTTTGCCGTGTCTCGTCTGTCAGACGCATGCCGTGACGCCGTCGCGTTTCTTGGTGAGCGGCGCCTTGCCAGCGCGCGATGCGCTCGGTTTGCCGATGGCGCGCGAGATGAAGTCGCCAATCTCGATCAGTTGATCCAGATCGACGCCAGTTTCGATGCCTAGTCCGTTCAGCAGATAGACCACGTCTTCGGTCGCCACATTGCCGATCGCGCCTTTCGCGTACGGGCAGCCGCCGAGCCTCGCCACCGACGCGTGAAAAATCTCGATGCCTTCCTGCAGCGCCGCGTAGATGTTGCCGACCGCCTGGCCGTAGGTATCGTGGAAATGGCCCGACAGGCGTTTGCGCGCAAACACCTTCGAGGCCGCCGCCATCACTTCGCGCGTGCGCTTCGGCGTGCCGACGCCGATGGTGTCGGCGATATCGATCTCGTCGCAGCCGAGCGCCTTCATGCGTTCCACGACATTGACCACCGCTTCGATGCTCACCTCGCCCTGATACGGGCAGCCGAGCGCGCAGGAGATGGAACCGCGCACGCGCATGCCCGCGTCCTTGGCGGCCTTAGCGACTGGCTCGAAACGCGCAATGCTTTCCGCGATGCTGCAGTTGATGTTCTTCTGCGAGAACGCCTCGCTGGCCGCGCCGAAGATCACGATTTCGTCGGCACGGGCTTCCAGCGCGCCTTCGAAGCCGCGCAGGTTCGGGGCGTCAGCACCGAATCGTGCCCGGACGGCGCTCGAAACCGGCCATCACGGCGGCATTTGCGGGACCCATTTGGGCGACACGAAAGACGTCGCTTCCACATTCGCGAGTCCGGCGCGCGCAAGGCGGTCGACCAGCTCGATCTTGACTTCGGTGGGAACGAATTCCTTCTCGTTCTGCAGACCGTCGCGCGGCCCGACTTCGACGATTTTTACTTTCGTGGGAATCATGTTTTTGTCTCCTTGAGCATATGAATGCCAGCCGGTCATAGTTGCCGTGAACTTGTCTATTTTCCCGGTAAATGGCTTTGCGTGCCGAAAATGTTCGCACCTTGCCCGCTCGTGCCTTGCCCGATCACGCAACAGGCTTTGCCGAAACGACCGGTCTACCAGGCAACCAATTTTGAATTTGGATTGCTGATTAATGGTGAAAGATATATTTGGAGGCTATGCTCACGCGAGAAAAATTCAGAAACACTTTATTGGGTGGTTCTGTAGATTTTTGCCGCACACGACAGTTGATCGAGAGATGCGCTCACTATAATCTATCGCCCGAAGCGAAGGTGGCTGGGCTCAGACTCATTGCGCGCCGCGTCTTTGCTCCGTCTCCATGACGAATCGTTGAAGACGAGGCATAACAATGAAATTCGAAGTCTTTCCGCTGGCGCACACGCAGTCTCGCGCCGCGACTCCCGCGCCCGGTGCGCGCAATTTGTGCGCGGTGTTTCGCCTGGACGGCGCAGCCGATGCGCCTCGTCTCGCGCCGGCCGTGCAGCGCGTCGCGCAGCATTGCTAACCTTTGCGCTGGCGCGTCATTCATGCGGAGGACGGACCTCGTTACGTGTTGCACGCCGCCGCCCTTGCCAAGCTCGATGTCATCGATCTCGGCGACGTGGACGAAGCGGGTGCATCGCCCATGATCACGCTGCTGCGCGGTGCATCCGCGAGCTATCTCGTGTTCGCGTGCCACTCTGGGCTGCTTGACCGCTTCTCGTTGCAGCCGCTGTTCGAAGCGTTGTCGCAAGCCTATGCCGATGCGAACGGCGTGCTGCCCGAAGGGCTCGGGCTCGATCAGCAAGCCGTTCTCGCCTCGCACGGCTGGGTCGCCCGCCCGCTCTGCGGTGCTGGCCAACGACATGGTCCACAACCGGGATTTCCTGACGGACAGGCCGACGACGCCCCAGTGGGATATCGTCGCGGGCAACCCGCCGTATCTGCGCGCCGCCAACGTGCCTGATTTGCTTCGGACCGGATACAGTCGCCACGTGCCGGACTACACGCGAAACGACATGCTGCACAGCTTCCTCGAGCAATGCAGCCGCACGGTGCGCACGGCGGGCCGTATCGGGCTGGTGAGCGCAGACAGGTGGGCGGCTTTTTAACGATGGCGCGAGCCGTCTGCGCGAACGGCTCGGTCAGCGCCTGTCGCTCGCCCACGCGGAGCGCCTGAGCGCCGAGACAGCGTTCGTTCTACCGGCCCAAGCAGCGCCGCGACGGCTCACGGCCTACCGCCCGAGTGCTTGGTGCCGGCCGTCGATACGGGCCGATATCCAGAACGGAACACTCGGCACGCCGACGCGCTGGGTGATCCGCACGTTTCCCGGCGAGGAACCCGCCCCCGGAAAGTCATGGCGCACCTGGTGAGCCGAAGGCACCTGATGGCCAAACGCGGCCGGCAGGGGAAGGCGTGGATGCTGCCGGGCGTCTTGCCGATCAATCACAACCTGAGCATCGTCGCTGGCGGCGCGGCCACGCTCGATTAGGTCGAGGAGGCGATTGCGCCGCCGATCGCGGCGGAGGAATGGGCGCGGGATTTCGCGCGGCGCCTCGAAGGCGATTACGTGTCTCTGACAACAACGCTCTTGCGGCGCATGCCGATGGCGAACGTGCCGGCCTGAAATCCACCCGGACGCCAGAGAAGCGCAAAACGCGGATGCATTTTCTTCGTTCCAGGCTTGGGGGAGGAGGAATTCGGGAGGAGACACGGCCTCTCGGTTGATTCTATGGTTACAGACGAAATTTATTATTTACTATAGTATAATATACTTATATTATAATTTAACGTCTAAGCGGCGGGATGCGTTTATGGTTCGTGAACCCAACATTACTCAGGAATAGGTCAGTCGAGCGGCGGAGAGCATTCGCGCCAGCGGTAGGCGACCGCGACAGATCGCGCGATCCGGGAAAGCCTCGGCACCGGGTCAGCCACCGCCCTCAAATTTTTCCAGGCATGGCAAGACGCGCAGGTCAAGCCTGCGGACGTCCTAGTTTCGCTCCCTAGTTCGTTGCAGCGAAGCCTGCTCGAGTTCGTCGCAGCCGAAGTTGACCGGAGCCGGAGTGAGCTGCGTGCCGAACTGGATATAGCGAACCAGGCTAACGCGGACCTCATCCTCGAATCTGAGCGTCGGAGCCTGATTGTCGAAAACCTCACCGCGTCACTGGAAGCGGTCCACGGGGAAAGGGCCGAGTTGGCTGGACGTCTGGCCCAAATGGAAAAGGAGGAAAAGGAGCGCGACGCTGCGCGAGAGGAAGCGGCCGCCGAACGCGTCGCAGCGGAATTGGCGCGTATGGATCTCGCCAAATTGCTTCTTCGGCTCGAAGCTATGCCGCGTCTTGAAAAGGATCTGGACGACGCGCGGAGTGAGCTTGAGTCTGAGCGCTCAGTGCGTGTAAGCGCAGAACAGTCCGCGGCGGTTGCTCTGGCGAAGCTCGAGGCTTCTCTCGAAGCCAGGCAGGCCATCGAGCGAACGCTTGAGCAGTCGAGGCGCCGTGGTCAGGAGAGAGATGCGGATCTGGCGAGCGTGCGGGTAGAGTTGAAGGAGTCGCACGCTGCCGCGGACACACTGCGCACTGAGTTGCTGGCTGTCGTAAAGCCGAGAGCACGCGGGCCACGGAACACCCCGAAAGTACGAAAGAAGGGCACAACCTCTTAAAGAGGCCAGTTCAAAAAGAGCCCGGAAGGACTGTTTAACTTTCCTCCGAAACGATTAAC
>LFJI01000240.1 GCA_001235855.1 Candidatus Burkholderia brachyanthoides | reverse complement strand
GTCTAAACACATGAAAACTGTTGCAAAACGGGACGCGTTCATAGAGCAGCAATGGCAGAGCTCGACAAAGAGAAAGTGGTCGGCGTGCTCAACCGGATTCTCGAATCCGAACTGGCGGGCGTCGTACGCTACACGCACTATTCGTTTCTCGTCTTCGGCTTCGGCCGCATCCCCATCATGTTGTGGCTGCGCGCGCAGGCCGATGAATCTCTGCAACATGTGCACCAGGCCGGCGAGTGGATCACCACGCTCGGCGCGTATCCATCGCTCGAAATCGAGCCGCTGCTGGACAATCACACTTTCGATATCGCGACGATTCTGCGTGAATCGCTGCAGTCCGAGACGGTTGCGCTCGCGCATTATCGTGAACTGCTGGCGCTGGTCGAAGACCGCTCGATCGAGCTCGAGGAATACGCGCGTCAGATGACCCAGATCGAGGAACTGCACGCGGGCGAAGTGGACAAGATGCTGCGCCGTCCCGGCGAAGTGGAAACCTCACCCGAGCGACGTACGGGCCACAACTAGGCCACGCCAAATAAAAAAAGCGCTGACGCTCAAGCTGTCAGCGCTTGCTCCTGGCTTAAAGGACGTGTCGTGGCTTACTTGGACTGCGCCACCGTACGCAGATACGGCTTGAGCGTCTTGAAGCCTTCCGGATATTTCTTCTTCGCGTCCTCGTCGGACACCGATGTCGGAATGATCACATCGTCGCCCGGCTTCCAGTTCACCGGTGTTGCGACCGCATGCTTTGCGTTGAGTTGCAAGGCGTCGAGCAGACGCAGCACTTCGTCGAAGTTACGGCCGGCGCTCATCGGATACGTGAAGGTCGCCTTCACCTTCTTGTCGGGGCCGATCAGGAACACCGCGCGAATGGTCGCGTTGTCGTTGGTGGTACGCGGGCCGCCGTCGCTCGCATTCGGATGGATCATGTCGTAGAGCTTCGCGACATTGAGGTCTGCGTCGCCGATCATCGGATAGTTGACGGCCGTGCCTTGGGTTTCCTCGATATCCTTGGCCCACTGCGAGTGGTTCGTGACGGGATCGACCGACAGCCCAATGACTTTCGTGTTGCGCTTGTCGAACTCCGGTTTGAGGCGGGCCATATAGCCCAGTTCGGTGGTGCAGACCGGTGTGAAGTCCTTCGGATGCGAGAAGAGAATCGCCCACTTGTCGCCGATCCACTCATGAAAGCGGATCGTGCCTTCGGTCGTTTCTGCCGTGAAATCGGGGGCTTCATCACCAATGCGAATCGACATATCTAATCTCCACGTGAAGTAATAAACGGAGAACGTTCTGTCATATAGAGAACGGATTCCGGTTGAACGAAACAATACGGCAATTATAGAGCGGACGCGAGAACGGCACCCCGCAACGGGACATGTCCGCAATGCGCGCCTGGCTTTCATGCTGCGTTTCGCCGCTTATGGCCGCGTATTGTCAGAGGGTGCGGCACGTTTCCTGCTGACAGCAAGTCTTGCACGAACAGTCGTGACAAACGCTTGTGCGGCTTGTTCGCACTGGGCCATTCTAACTACCGGCATTCGCTGAAAACGAAACGGACTGACTTCCACCCACCGTGCAGGCGTGAAGCGGCAATAGCGCAAAACATTCGGCACTCGAACGGACGGCAGCGTCCGCCGCGCATCGGCGCGGTTCCGTTGCCGTCGAACAGGAGGCGATCGTGACCGTCATGCAAAGAAAGACCGTCGCTGCATTGCAAGAAGAAGCAACGCAAACCGACGAAAATCTCCAGGAAAACGAAGGCGGTCACGCACTGAAGCGAACGCTGACCGCGCTCGATGTCGTGATGCTCGGCATCGGCTGCATCATCGGTGCAGGGATCTTCGTGCTCACGGGTCATGCGGCAGCCAGCAACGCCGGACCGGCCATTACGATCTCCTTCGTGCTCGGCGCAATCGTGTGTGCGCTCGCGGGACTGTGTTACGCCGAGATGGCGTCCACCGTGCCCGTTTCAGGCAGCGCCTACACGTATGCGTACGCGACGATGGGCGAACTCATCGCATGGCTGATCGGTTGGGATCTGATACTGGAATACGCGGTCGGTGCGACCACGGTTGCGATCGGCTGGTCGGGCTATATGGTGAGTTTCCTGCATTCCATCCATATCGATATTCCCGCGGCCCTGGCGCAATCGCCGCTCGCTTACGATCCCGCCAAAGGGTGGAGTCATGCAGGCGGCATTCTCAACGTGCCGGCCATGGTGATCGTGGGCCTCATTACCATCCTGCTGGTGCTCGGCATTCGCGAGTCGGCGCGCGTGAACAGCTTCATCGTGATCATCAAGGTGTTCATCGTGCTAGCGTTCATCGTCGCGGGTATTGCTTACGTGGACACGAGCCATTGGGTAACAGCCAAGAATCCGACCGGCGCGTTCATACCGCCAAATACGGGCGAGTCGGGCGTGTTCGGCATGAGCGGAATCTTGCGGGGCGCGGCGGTGGTGTTCTTTGCGTACATCGGCTTCGATTCGGTGTCGTGTGTCGCGCAGGAAACGCAAAACCCCAAGCGCGACATGCCGATCGGCCTGCTCGGCTCGCTCATCATCTGCACTATTCTTTATGTGCTCGTCTCTTACGTGCTGACCGGCATCGTGCCCTACGACAAGCTCAACGTAGCCGACCCCATCGCCGTTGGCGTGGATGCCATCGGCATGCGCTGGCTCTCGCCTATCGTGAAGCTCGGGGCGATCTTCGGGCTGACCTCGGTGATTCTCGTGCTGCTTCTGAGCCAGGCACGCATTTTCTATTCGATGTCGCGGGACGATCTGCTGCCGCCGTTCGCATCGAAGATTCATTCGCGCTTTCATACGCCGTATATCACAACGATCTTTACCGGCATTGTCGTGATGGTGCTGGCGGGCTTGCTGCCGATCGGTCTCGTCGGGGAACTGGTGAGTATCGGCACGCTGTTCGCGTTCGCCGCGGTGTCGATCGGGGTCGTGGTGCTGCGCGTCAAGCAGCCGGAACTCAAGCGCGCATTCAAGACGCCGGCGGTGTTCATCGTCGGACCGCTCGGCGCAATCTCGTCGATATTTCTGATGACCGGCTTGCCTGCCGATACGTGGATACGGCTCATCGTGTGGATGGCCATCGGCATTGCCATCTACTTCGGTTACGGCATTCGCCATAGCAAGCTGCGGGATCGACGTGAAACTTCGCCCGGACAAACTGCACGAAGCTGAAATCACAGGGCCGCCATGCGCAGCCATGATCTTATTCTTTTATCACTCGGCATCGCGCTGTGCCTCGTGCTCGCGCGCTTCTTCCGGGCTTTCATAGATGTACGGAGCGAGCCCGCGGCGCTTGAGCACGTCGCCTAATTTCATGCGCAGGAAACTGCTGGTCGTATAGCGCATGACCCCATCGTAATAATCCTCGACGAGCTTCGTGACCATTTCCGAATACGCATCCAGCATGTCTGGACGTATGGAAAAGTTGTCGTAATTGACGATCGCATGCGGCCGTGTTTTGGCATTCGCGATCTATTGTTCGACTTCTTTGCGAATCGCGTCCACATCGCCGGGATGCGCGACTTCATGCCCCTCGAAGTTGATAAAGAAAAGATTCTTCTCGGCGTCATAGCTGAATCGCTCGGACAGGTTCAGCCTCAGCAGAACGTTGCGCAAACCCATGGGCGCGTCGCGGAAAATGCGTTCGCCCATCAGGCGCGGCAGGGTATCGATGATGGGCGTAAAGCCCATCTGCGCGACGATGTCGCGCTCTCCGTTAAAACGAGTCCTCGCTCCGTTAGTTCGAACACGCAACGTTCGGTGATATACAACACGGTTTGCCCACGCTGCGCGGCATAGTGTCCGCTAAAGGTGCGATGTTCGCCTGCGTATTTCTGGGAAGTTGAACGCCCGTTTCGGTGAAGTCGAACAGGCCAGGAAGGAGGTGCTTCGTAGTGCTTATATTGTACTGCGAGTGTTCGAGATCAGGCTACTTTTTGATCAGTCGCGTTCTTCTTGCACATCGAATCGCCTTTCAATGCAAGCTCGTGAGCTTGATGTACGAGGCGGTCGAGTATCGCGTCGGCCAGCGTCGGGTCTTGCAGCTAGGCGTGCCAGTGTTCAAGGGGAAGTTGACTGGTGATGATCGTGGACCGTGTGCCGACGCGGTCGTCGAGCACTTCGAGCAAATCATTGCGCGCGCACTGGTCGACGTCCTGCAGTCCCCAGTCATCGAGTAGCAAGATGTCTATCTTGGCGAGTTGTGCAAGCCGACGTGTGAAGCTGCCGTCGCCGTGGGCAATCTTCAATTCCTCGAACAGCCGGGCGATGCGCACATACAGCACGGAGAAGCCCTGTCGGCAGGCCTGCTGGCCGAAGGCGCAGGCAACCCATGTTTTTCCGGCGTCGGTTGGCCCTGTCAGGATGAGGTTCTGTGCATTGCGGATCCAGTCACAGCTGGCAAGCGTGGTAACGACACCCTTGTCGAGACCACGGCTCTGCCGATACTCGATGTCCCCAATGCAGGCTTGGGGATTTTTGAGTTTCGCAGACTTGAGCAAGCGCTCGAGTCACCGGGTATCGCGCCAGGCGATCTCACGATCCACGACCATGCCGAAACGTTCCTCGAACGACAGGCTCGTGCTTGCCGTCACTGCCGCCTGTTCCTCGAACGCGCGAGCCATGCCATCCAGCTTCAGGACCTTGAGCTGGAAGAGAGTTTGCTGCATCAACATTGTGACCTCCTTAGGTCAGTGGTAATATTTGGGCCCGCGCACGTTCTCGTGCAGGGGCGACTGCCATTCGGTGGTTCCACTTTGTGGCAGCGGCTGCTTGTCGGAGCCGGTTTGAAGGATGGTGCGCCCCGACCGCTGGGTCGGCGCGCCAATCACGAGTGCGCGCTGGCACGCCGCTTCCAGCCGCTCCTTGCCGTACTTGCGCGACAGCGACAGCGACAGCAGGCCCAGGCATGCGCGCTATCCCATCTCAGGATGCGGCCGGTTCGTCAGCAGATGTTTGACGATCGCCTCAGCGCTGAGGCCAATCGATGCGCCCCAGTTCAGCAACCGGCTCGGTGTCCATTCCATGTGGGCGCGGTAAGCTGCAGGCATATGCTCGGCCACGGTGGTGTATTTCCCCTTGAGCCGACTGCGAGCGTGAGCGGCAACTCGTTTGCCGCCGTGCAGGACTTCCACACCGTAACGTGTCACACGCGCGTGGACTTCCTGACGCACAAGGCTGTGCGGCGCGCTGTAGTAGTGAGGTAGTGAGCGTCGACCTCGATATGCGAGTCAATGTTGACGCGGCATTTTCTGGAAGGCGGCGATTTCGTAGCGACGCGTCGGCAGCGGGTGCAGTGCCGGC
>LFJI01000024.1:11750-16179 GCA_001235855.1 Candidatus Burkholderia brachyanthoides | reverse complement strand
GTCTGTTGGAACGTCTTCAGCCGTGCTGAATAGGGTTTTTGAACTGGCCTCTTATTGATCGACCTGGTCTGGCAGAGAGAATATGAAAAACAGAATGACTTCAACTCCCAAAGTTTATATTGTTACCGCTCACGGCCGACAGCCGCTCGAGGCGGTAGGCGATGAGCGTCTTTTCGAAATTCTTGATCGTCACCATGTACCATGGTCCGCAGTTTCCATTTACACGGTCCCTGCTAATGGCGGTGCTCCCCAGCTTCGAGCGTCGCTGGACAAGCGCCTTTCAGAACTCAGTGACGTCAGTGATATCTTGTTGTACTTCAATCGGAATGTGAATCCGTTCATGTTCAATATTGCGCAGTTCGCCACGCTGAGCCAAGCGGGTGAACATGCGTCGACGGAATATTTCTACCAGCGGCTCGATAACGAACGTTCGGTGTCCGACGTCTTCCTCAAGAAAATGACGGAGGAAGAATGCAAAGATGTTATCGCGCAACGCGTTGCCGATGTGATACGAGAAAATTTGCCGCCTGGATCCGACCTGGTCGTGGGAGTGAGTGGCGGCGGGGACAGCAATGCGCTGTTGCATGCGCTCAGCCGGCTTGAAGAGATGAAGCTAAAAATCCATCCGGTGATCATCAAGGGCATTCCGGATTGGGACAAGGGTGTGCCAAGGGCGCAGGAATTATGCAGCCGCTATGGGCTCGAGCTCACGATCGTCGAGGATGCGGAGGTTCAAAAAATTCTCGGGATTGAGAATCATTCGACCAGTCTCATCACGCGTTTTGAGCGTGAATTCGTCGGCGATGACTTTGAATTCCTGGGCACGTTGCTGGTTCGCCTCGCCTTGATTCGACACGCAGAGGCGCTCGGTATGCCTTATATCTGTACGGGTCTGAATCTCGAGGACGTACTGTGCGAAGCGCTGTTTCGAACGACCAATGGCCAAGGGCCCGCCGGCATACCAGTCCGAAGCATCGGGGAGTATCGCCTGTTGTTCCCGCTATGGCTGTGTCCGAAGCGGATCATCGACGGATGTTTCCCGAAACAATCACTCGACAACTATGAGGCACGCTACCCTTGTTTTTCCCTGGGGCGCAATCTTTATTACAGCATCATCTACGAACTGCAATCGCGGTTCCCGGCTTTCATCGAGCAGCTCGCGCATGGTTATGCCGAACAAAGCCGCAGGAATCCGGTGGTTTATCAGTACGACGAGCAACTGGGTTTCCACGTCGAGCGGTTTGTGCCGTTCCCGCTGCGTCAGAAGTTCGAGCGGATGTTGCGCGATGTCGGCGCTCCTGCCTGATTCGTTCGAGGTCGTGCGCGATTGAATCGTGCGCGGTTGAATTCGAAACGTTTTAGGGCGGAATCTAATGACGACATTCAATATTGCGCTGATCGGAGGCGGTCCAATGTCCGTATACGCATTGGACCGCCTTGCCGCGTTCGCAGCGGTGCGCGTGGGCCATCGTCGCGCATTGACGATCTGGGTTTTCGAACGTAGCGGCCAATTCGGTGCTGGTGAGGTGCACGATGTTCGCCAGCCGTCATCCAGTGCGATGAACCGGGCTAGCGGACAGATATCGTTCGCCGCAGACGATGGCAATCGATCGGCAGGGCCGCTATTGCTCAGCGCGCTGCGCCCCAGCTTCGCCGAATGGTGCCGCCGACGCGCCGTCGAGACTGGCGAGGCGCGCTACGACATGGATCCGTTCGAACCGCCGTCAAGGCAGTTGCATGGCCTCGCGTTGCGCGGAGCGTTTGATCGGCATGCCGGCGCGCTTGAAGCGCTGGGTGGCGTCACAGTCGAACGGGTGGGGCGTGAAGTGGTCGATCTGGAACCGACCGCGGACGGTGGCTTCGATGTGTGGCTTGACGGCGACGCGACGCGCTGCACCCGGGTGGACGTCGCACTGTTTGTTACGGGGCATGCACACAATTTCGCACGACATAGAGATGATCCACCACGCGGTGGCGAGCGTCGTGCCATGGAAACGCTGTATCCGCTTGCAGATAATCTCGGGCAGGAATATGCACCGGCTGGATGTGTGATCGCGCTGGACGGCCTCGGGCTATCCGCCATCGATGCGGCACTGTTCCTGACAGAAGGTCGAGGAGGGCGGTTTGAGCGCGTCGGCGGACCTGCCGACGCCGGGCATCTCGATTATCGGCGATGCGGCCGCGAGCCGAAGTGTATCGTTGCCTATTCGCGATCCGGTTACCTGCCACTCTGTCGCCCACTCAATCAGAAGCTCGGCGATCCGGCGAAGGAGCATCTCGGGCAGTTTTTGACGCGTACCGCGATTGACGATCTGCGACGACATCATGGCGTTGAATCGGCAGCGGGTTCGGATACCGCGCGTCGGGCGCTCGATTTCAATCAGTCGGTGCTTCCGCTGGCCGTGCTCGAAATGGCATTCGTGTTCTATCGCACCGTATTGGGCCGCGCACATGGTCATGCTTTGGCGGATGCGGCGCAGGCCGGTTGTTCTGCCTTTATCCGTTCGACTCCTGCAGGTATGCCTGCTCCCGATTTCCTGGTCGCGCCGCTGTACGATTACGCAACGGCACAGTGGCAATCGGAACATGGCGACGAAGTGGACATGCCACGTTTCGACTGGTTCGCGCTGCTGGACCCGTTCAACGATCACGCCGTTAGCGGCAGGCGAGAGGGATGCAGGCGGGAATGGATGATCGACCATCTGCGCGCCGACATTGCTCGTGCACGGAGAGGGAATCTGGACGATCCGCTCAAGGCCGCATGTGACGGTGTCTGGCGTGATCTGCGCGGCACGATTGCTTATGCGGCGGATAAAGGAGGATTGACCGAACGCTCGCATCGATTCTTCATCGACCACACGCTCAGCCTGTACAACCGTCTATCGAATGGAGCCGGCATTGCCGCGATGGAAAAAATTCTCGCGCTCATAGAGGCCGGGGTCTTTGACGTATCACTAGGCCCGGGCCCCGACTGCAGGTTCGACACGGCGCGTGGACAATACCGGTTGAGCGATCGCTCGGAAGCGCTGGCGCTTACTGCGGACCAGCTGGTGCGGGCCAGGTTGTCGCGCTTCATCGCGTCCGAGAACGGTGGCCCCCTCTACACCAACCTGTTGGCGCGCGGCGTCGTTCGGGAATGGGTTCATCCTGATTGCGGCAACAGCATGGGCTATGCACCGGGCGGTCTGGAATTAGACGATGAGCATCACCCCCTTGATCGGGATGGCAACGCAAATCCCGCACTCACCATTTTCGGTAGCCCAACGGACGGCGTTCATTTTTTCCAGAGTAGTGCGGCACGTCCGATGTCGGATAACGCGATCTTCAACCAGCTTGGACGTTGGGCCGCAGATGTATTGAGCCGGCTGCATGAGGCTGCCGCCAGCGAGACGGAAGGCGTGTGTTTGCACGCCATATCAGTGCGAGAAACGTGAATGGAACGCGCCACGTCCGCATCCCGCCTTGGCATGACAATCGCTCGTGATGAGCGGGTGGCGCCTCTCACTTCATTTCGAGGGCGCATCTCGCGCCTCCTGCAGAATGAGATGTCGAATGGAGTACGTCGGTCGGTTGTAATACTCGCACTGGACGGTATTCCCTTCGACCTGGCCCTAGCTTGCTGGCCGCAGGCCCACCTCGAAAGAATGTCGTCGGTATTCCCAACTACCTCTAGTGCCGCTTGGATGAGCGCGCTGACTGGATTGAGCGTAGAGCGGCACGGCATACCAGGTGTGGTGTTCGCGATGGAGGGTGCCAAACCGGTCCTCGTCAATCTTTACGACTACCAGCATGAACTGGGTGGGCCGGACGAAGGCAATATATTCAGCGATGCGCGCGAAGCGGGCTATACACCGCTGGCCCCGGCCGGCGATCTTGCCGTTGCACCTTGTTCGTGGCTGCGTCGCTTGCTCGCGCATTCCGTATCGATGCGATCGTCGCGATTTTACGCCGCGCTGACTCGTCAAGCCAAGTCTCCGCACGCGACGTCAATTATCGAGCGCTTGCGGGTTGACATCGATGCAGTCTTGGCCCTGGCTACGCCTGATTGCCCGATACTGTGCTGGTGCTTTGTCGAAGTGGATCGTTATATCCACCTCTACGGATACGATGACCACGTCAACGCCTTTCTGAAGGGTATCGAGAACCTGGCGATCGATCTCGTCGAGGCGAGGCATGTCGTCGTTGCGCATTCAGATCACGGCTTGGTCCCCAATGCGCACTGTACTGAAGTGGAGGGCACACTCCGGGACATTGCCCGGCGTTATGCACTGGATATCGGTGGTGCCGGACGAACCCGTTGGTTTTACACGTCAGTGGAGCAGGAGGCCGAGATACGTGATTTTTCTGCGGCGCGTCTTGCAGGCGTGGCAAATGTTCACTCGACATCCGACTACTTCCCCCTCGGTTCGCTGGCAGCGGCTCGTGCGGG
>LFJI01000024.1:0-11670 GCA_001235855.1 Candidatus Burkholderia brachyanthoides | reverse complement strand
GAGCGATTCATTGGCGATCTCGCGTATACGCATGATCACGGTGCCATGTCGGCCGTGGAAGTCAGCGTGCCGTTCGCGGTCTGGGGCGGAACTCGGTCCGACGTCTTGAACAGGGAGGATGCCGACCGATGCTGGATGCTGTAGTTCGCTCGTTCCTTCGGGACTGCCCCGTCAAGGACGCGATGAACCTGCTGCGGGCAGTCAGTGCCTTCGATCGATTCCAGGCGTCGGATGGTATCAATGCGGCAGCCGAGCTCGTTGCCGATGCGGCGAGAAAAGCGGCCCTGGACAGCGTAACGGTGACACGCTACGAAGCGAACGGCCTGCGTCAGTGGTGGAGCTTTGAAGCGCCCCTTGCCTGGAGCCCGAAACAGGCAAGGCTCTCGTTGGGTCTGCATCGAGCGCACCCGCGAGTGCTCGATCATTCACAGTCGCCATTTCTGTTGGCGACTTATTCCTGCGCGACACCTGCATCGGGGCGACGTTCGAGCTTGGTGCGCTTCGATCCTGCGTCGCCGGACGGTGCCATGAAGGACGCGATTCTGGTGATAGGATTCGATCAAGCCGTTCGTCATGAAGACGTCGCGCGCTTTCGCGAAGCGGGTGTCGCGGGATGGCTCGCGCATGCCGGGCCGAATCCCGCAGCGCGTGGCCGAATCGAACTGCCGCCGGCGAGCGGGTTGTTTGCGTTCAGCCTGACGAACGAGGAATTGGAGGAGGCGCTGTCCTGCGCACATCGTCACGAAATGGCAGAGGTGCGGATCGAGATCGACTCAGCGGCACCCATGGCGGTTGTGTCGGCCTGCATCGAAGGACACGGAGATGACGAGATTTGGATGATGGCGCATCTCTGTCATCCACGGCCAGGCGCGAACGATAATGCGTCGGGTGTCGCCGCTGTTTGGGCATGTGCTGCACTGCTTGCCGCTGCCCGGCACGAGGGGCGGTTGGGTGAACGTCATCCCTCGATGCGCTTTTTCTGGATGCCGGAATTCTGCGGTACGGCTTCCGTGTTAGCCGATTTGGAAGCACACAAGGGGAACCGACGGCCGCGAGCAGTCGTTAACCTCGATATGGTGGGTGAGGACCAGGAGCAGTGTGGATGCCCCTTTATCGTTGAACGAAGCCCGGTGCAGCTGGGGTGTGGGCTGTCCGCACTTGCCGAGCAGGTCGTCGCAAGCGTTTTTGATCTGACTGGCGAAACGCGCGAAAGCTGGCGTGCGTCGGGCTATCTTGGTTTCTCGGATCATTCTTTGTTCGCGGACAGCTCGGTGAGCGTGCCGGCAATCCAGATGACGCATTGGCCAGACCGCTTCAATCACTCGTCGGAAGACGCGTTTGATAAAGTATCCGCGGCGGAGATGCGTCGCGCGATCACAGCCGCCGCGGCAACCATGTGTCTGACCTCTCATTTTCTACAGGACCCCGGTATGTTTAACGACGACGGGTTGCGCGCATGGCGCGACACGGAACGCAAGGCATTGCACACAGTGGCGGATCGCTATCGGGGAATGGCGGCTGGCGCATGGAGTGAAGGCTTCCTGCAAAACACGCTGCCGGACTTGCTCGATACGAGACCATTCGGCGCAAGCATGCAGGTTCGTGATCCTAAATGTGTGCCGGGCGGCCTCCAGCGATCATGGAACGGGCCATTCAACGCGCGCTCCATGATCGCGGCATTGGCGCCCGCCCGGCGCAATGAACTGCTCACACGAATTCGCACGAACAAGCTGAATCTAGCTATTCTTAACACGCTTGCGCTGCTGCTGGATGGCACGCGCGACGAGCAGGCCATGCAACAAGCCGTCTCGCACGCGTTTCGCCAGCCGCCGGACCGACTGTCCATTGAGCCATTGCTGGCTGGCTTCATCGAATCGGGCTGGGCCGTCGTGATTAATGGCCCCACCTGAGATGTGACGCCCGATCCCACTGAGTTTGCCTGCTCGCGGCCCTGGTTCGTCACCAAACCGTAGTATTCCTGGTGAAATTGCTGAAACTCATGAACGAAAAGTTACCATTGAATCGCGATTTTGCCGAATATATCGATCCTCTGCCGTCGTTGGCGGATTGGGCGCAACTGGCGGCCGCATCGACTAAACCGGCGTTGTTCGCCACTGACATCTATTTTCGAGAGTGCTGGGCCGAAGCGGCCGTGCGTTGGCCGATCGACACCGCCGGCGTGGCGCGGCGCCTCGGCTTGCTCATTTTCAAGCCCGACGCTATCGTCGGACGGCGCGTGGAGCGTGCTGTCGACTTTACGACTCGCCATGGATTTCGCGTCGTGAGTGCGTCGATCGTTCACCTCAACCGTCATGTCAGTGCTGAGCTGTGGCGCTACAACTGGAACTTCGCTACGGTCGACCGGATTCGTTTGTCGAGCTTGCTCTACGACGCATGCAACACATTGGTGCTGGTCATGGCCAATGCCGATCCGGCCGCGGATCGGACGCCGGTGCCTGTTTCTGTACGTCTCAGTGAGCTGAAGGGAGCGGCGTCCAAACCGGCTGGTGACGGAACACGGATGCGCGAATTGCTGGGCATGCCTAATCGCTTGCTGAATTTCGTGCATATTGCCGATGAGCCTGCCGACATCATTCGCGAACTCGGTATCGTCTTCGACGCGGCGGAGCGCCGTGCGCTGCTCGATGACGTCGCGCAAGTGCTGGACGGATTAGGGCCCGCCGATGTCGCAACGCCGACGTCATATCTTTATCAGACTGTCGACGAGCACGATCTCGATTTCGGGCGCTCGCTGGAGCGACTAGTCGCCAATGGTGCGATGTCGCCCGAGGCTGCCGCCGGCATGCGCAAGGCTGGCGGCAGCCGTTCGCTGACATGGTCCGAACTCACCCGCGTGATTGCACTCGACAAACACAATCTCTGGGATTTCCTAACGGTAGGCACAACCTTGCTGTGCGACGAGCGCGAAGGCCATGTAGATCTGTTGCCCGGCACGGTCGGCACGGACTGGATTCGCGACGGTTCACCCGGCTTGGACGCGGAGCGTACTTCATGAGCGGATCGAGTCGCATCCTTGCGCTGCGCAGGCTGTTTCCGATAGCGCTTTGGGCAGGTGGTCATGCCGAGGCTTCCGTACTTGAAGCGTTCAGCCCCGAAGAGATCCTGCACGGCTGTCGATTGCACAAGATTACGGGTGTAGCGCATGATCGCATGACACAGATGCTGCAATCGGGTTCGACACAGACGCTCGCGCATCTACGCCAGATCGAGCAAGACCTGCGCGACGAGCAGGAAACGATGCGGCGGGATTTCGAGCCAAAGCGTCGAGTGCTTAGAGAGGTGGCCCGATGCGTAGCGGGTCGAGGCGTGAGCGTGTTGTATCTGAAGGGCGCCACCCGTCATCTCCTGTCCGGGCGGCGGATCGATTTTCGTTCCGGCGATGACCTCGATCTTCTCGTCTCCGACGAGGACGCTTGTTTGACGTCGCTCTCTGCACTGGGCGCACGCACTTATCGAACCACATCTGACCATGAGTTTGCAAACATTGAACTCGACGGTGTCAAGGTGGACTTTCACCGTTATTACCCAGTGGTTGCGCCGACCTTGCGCTTCATGGACTCGGTACCCCCCCACGCCGGCGCCGTGGCAATGGCGGAGCATGGGCATCGAATCTCCGAACTTCGTTTCGATATGCTGAATGCGGGAAGCGTCGCATTCCCCGAGATGCCCGACCATGTGCGATTTGCCGGACCGGCCGCGGCCGCGACCATTTCAGCGGCGCACGCGTATCGCGATTTCTTTGTGCGCACGTCACTGTCTTGCCGATTCAAGCCACTCATTCGAATGGGCGACCTCGAGGAATGGCATGATTTCGCGAGGATGGCCGGCGAGGCGGGTATTGCGCGTTCTCTTGCCTTGTTCCCGGAACTTGCCACCTCCCATCGATGGATTGTCGCGACTCGAGAGCGTTTGTCGCGAGCATCAAATGCCACGTCGTTTCCAACGGCAGCGGACAGTGATATGCCGGAAGCGATGTGTCGGTCAGTGTTCGGGCCGATCTTGACAGGGCTCGACCGTGGTGTCACCGCTTACGCCTCGCAACCGACTACCGGCGAGGTGATCGCCATGTTTCATGCCATGGCCGGTTGGAAGCTCGCGGTGGGAAGCGGCCCGTACGATTTGCGTGGCTATGGCGCGGACGCGAAGCCTCTGACGTTTGGAAAGTCGGGCGAGAAAGGCGAAGTCCGGCTGGAGGCCGTGGACATCAAACGCTTGCCGAATGCCGCTGGCTACCTGCTGATCATCGGTACCCGCATCGCCGCCGGGCACGGCACCGAAACGAGACTGTTGGCGGAGTGGGACAGCGAGGCCGTGGAAATCGCCGAGCGGGTGGGTGACGAGCATCTCCAGGTCAAGACCAGCGCGGGCTGGTCCGGGAGAGTCAGTGTGGAATCGGTCACGAATGGACCGTCACGGAGGTATCGCATCACGCTACCGCTCGACAGCCTCCAATCGGCCACGACGACGCCAATGCTGGTTGGTCTGGCGAGGCAGGGTGAACATCAACAATATCGTCAAGGCGTACTGGCTTCGTTTCAGGTCGGTATTTAATACGTTTCGGATCGAAGGTGCCCTATGTTGGCCGCGGATACATATCAAGATGTAGGGCGGATGCGCGACAGCGACACGGTTCTGCATCTCGGCTGGACCAGCGATGAACGCGATTGTCTGGCCATCGATATGCGTGATCTTCTGCGCGAGTGCCTGGCTGACGAAGCACGATTACTGGCGAATCTACTCAGCTATCCCGTTGATGATCCTTTTTATCAGGATGCAATCGGCCAGGCCGTCGCCATCTTTTTCGGGAAGCCTTCACTGGTTGCGCAGATCAGCTGCGCGGCCGGTGTCAACTCGATCCTTCACTGTCTTGCATCGTTTCCGGAAACTCCAATTACAGGCATTGCCGCTCCGGTGTACCCGGATTTCCCTCACTGGCTCGCACTTGCGGGACGTATGCCGATAACATTGACCGACAAGAATCCACGCACGTACAGTGATTTTCTCGAAGCGACGGCGAATTCGTTGCTATTCCTGGAACACCCGTCGTTTTCGGGTGACTGGATCGGGCAATCGCTCGACGAATTGCGAGCGCTATGTGAACTCGCCGCGCGCCACTCGAGCACGATATTGATCGACGAGTCCAATGCGAACTATCTTGCACCGCAGGCAAGCGCAGTGATGCTGGTCGACGAAGTGCCGAACCTGGTCGTCGTTCGTGGTTTCTCGAAAGCCTATGGGCTCGGAGGTATTCGACTCGGCTATTGTGTGGCTTCGACGTCCATTGCCCCGCGTTTGCGCCAGGTCATGCCGCCTTTGCAGGCATCGACGCTATCGGTCGAGATGGGTTGCCGGCTATTGCGGAAGGGAGACGTCGCCGCCCCGCTGAGAACACGGATCAAGGAGAACAAACCTCGAATGGCGGATTGGTTGCGCATTGCGGGCATCGAGCCGACCGCGCGTGTCGACAATACGCTGCCCTATCTCACACTCGCGGACAGAGATCCCGCCATCGCTCGTTTGATGCGCGTCGGTATTGCCGGCAAACGACATGCCATGTGGGCAGCACAGGATACCATATCGTGGGTTTATCGCTTGAGTGTGCCGCTGAGTCCCGCTCGATTCGAGGCGTTCAGCCGGCGTTGCGAAATGCTCGCGGACGATGCGCGTCATTCAGCGGCTGCGCCTCCTCTTACCGGTGAGAAATGAATTCATGGAAATTTTGAGCAAACAGCTGACTCGTCCGGCCACATCGGCGACTCGTCAGGGCGTGACAGTCGTCACATTGGCCGCGGCGCACTTCGCAAACGATGCGGTGCAGTCGGCAGTCGTCGCGCTCTATCCCGTCATACGCGCGGAATTCGGCCTCTCTTTCACTAAAATCGGTCTCCTCGCTTTTATCTATCAGGTACTGTCATCGTTATGCCAACCGTTGATCGGCTGGCTCGCGGACCATTATCGCCATGCCGGCCTGCTCATCATCGGCATGCTGATCACCTTCGTGGGCGTGGTCGCACTGGGTTTCGCGCCGAGCTATGTACTCGTCGTCACTGCCGTGTCGCTTGCAGGTATCGGTTCCGCAGCATTTCACCCAGAGTCATCGCGACTTGTGCGCTTGAATTATGGTGTTCGCAAAGGACTGTTTCAGGCAATTTACCAGGTAGGTGGTAATCTGGGCACCGCCGCCGCGCCGTTGTTCGTGGCTGGCGTGGTACTAGTGTACGGTCGACACAGTGTGGCCTGGTTTGCTGCGCCCGTATTCCTCGTCATGCTGTCCCTTGTGGTCGTATTGGATCTCCATCGCCGGCGTGGCGTGGGCACGTCGGCACAATCGGCTTTCCCACGAGCTCAGGCCGGTACGCAGGGGGCCTCACTCGCAAACGGACTGTTCTCGAAACGACGCCGTGCTCTTTTCATTCTGTTGATGATCGTTTGCGTGAAGTATATCTACATGGCAAACCTGAACGCCTATTACGTGTTTTATTTGATGCAGCGATTTCATCTTTCGCTTGGCGCCGCACAGGTTCATCTGACCGGATTCTTGTTGGCACTGGGCGTGGGTACGCTCGCGGGCGGCCTGATCGGTGATCGCTTCGGGCGACGCAACATGATCGTCATGTCGATGCTCGCCACCTGCCCGTTGTCGATTGCTTTCCCTTATGCGGGAATTGAAGGTGCCACCGTGTTGACGATCTTGATTGGTCTGTCCATCGCATCGACGTTCTCGTCAATCGTCGTCTACGCGCAGGATCTGTATCCCGCTCGAGCCGGCCTGATTTCCGGGATTTTCTTCGGCTTGGCGGCGGGAGTGGCGGGGACGGCAGCGGTCGCCATTGGTGCCGGCTCCGACTCTTTCGGTGTCGTAGCGGTGTTTCATGTTTGCTCGTTCCTGCCTTGCCTGGGCCTTGTCGCCTGGTTGCTACCGAAAAACCTTACCGGAAAAGCGGTGCAGCCCGGAGCATGATATAGCCTACGGGCTTCGATTATCGACTCGATGGAAACTGATGACCATGGACGAACGGCGGCAGATGCACCTTGGCGCATTTCTCTACCCGACCGGTTATCACGTTGCGGGGTGGAGGCATCCCGATGCTCAGGCCGACGCGGGCGTGAATTTCGAGCACTACGGCGAGCTCGCCCGTCGAGCGGAGGCGGCCCACTTCGATCTGCTGTTTCTTGCGGACAGCCTCGCGATACGTGGTGATGATATCGATGCGCTGGAGCGCACGGCAATCCGTTACGTCGCGCAATTCGAGCCGTTGACCCTCATCTCCGCGTTGAGCGCGAGAACGCAACGAATCGGCCTGGTCGCGAGCGCCTCGACGACGTATAACGAGCCGTATCACATCGCTCGCAAATTTGCGTCTCTCGATCACATCAGTGGTGGCCGCGCGGGGTGGAACCTGATCACCTCGCAAAACGAGTACGAAGCGTTCAATTTCGGTGCGCATCGCCATCCTTCTCATGCGCAGCGCTACGCTCGTGCCGGCGAGTTCGTGGACGTAGTGCAGGGGCTGTGGGACAGTTGGGAAGACGATGCGTTTCTGCGCGACAAGCGTTCGGGGCTGTTCTTCGATCGCGCGAAACTCCATCCGCTGCGTCATGAAGGTGAGCATTTTCAGGTACGTGGACCGCTTAATATACCGCGTAGTCCGCAAGGCGCCCCCATTCTCGTGCAGGCCGGCGCGTCGGATGCCGGGCGCTCGCTTGCGGCACGCAGCGCCGAATTAGTATTCAGCGCGCAGAACAACATTCACGAAGCCAAGGCATTTTATCGCGATTTGCGCGCGCGGCTGACGGCATGCGGGAGAGCGGACGAATCACTGAAGATCATGGTGGGCGTGTTTCCGTATGTCGGTCGAAGCCATGCTGAAGCCGAGGACAAATACGAGGCACTGCAACAGTTGGTGCATCCGGTTTCAGGGCTGTCGTTGCTGTCGGCGCAGTTGGGCGATTGCGATCTTAGCAAGGTCGACCCGGACGGTCCTTTACCGGAAATACCGAAAACGCAGGCAGGGCAGAGCCGCCGTCAATTGCTGATCGATATGGCGAGACGAGAGGATCTGACGGTGCGGCAGTTATATCAACGGATTGCCGGCGGCCGCGGACACTGGCAATTGATCGGTACCCCCGAGTCTATTTGCGACGAGCTCGAGCAATGGTTCACCGAATCAGCCGCGGATGGCTTCAACGTGATGCCGCCGTACAGCCCGGCCGGATTTTACGATTTCATCGAATTGATCGTGCCCGATCTGGTGCGTCGCGGCCTGTTTCGAGATGGCTACCGTGGCAATACACTGAGGTCGCATCTTGGCCTTGCCGTGCCGTCGAACCGCTTCGCGCGTGGCTAGTGCGCCGGGCGAACCGGATTCTGTCAGTACCATCGATGGGGAACACGTGACATGCATTCGAACCTGGATGGCGGAAAACTGCGGGACGCGATGCTTGGAAGGCTTGCCGCGGCAAGCGTGCAGGTTCCCGAGCATCTCGTGCGCGGCGTGCTTCTGGGATGCCTTGAGCTTCAGCACATGTGTGCATACTTACGCCGCGAAACCATTGCTCCGGAACAGGAGCCATCGAACGTCTTCTTGATCGATTTTGGCTTGACTCAAGGAAGCCGGCAGAGCCTGACGAGACGCGACCATGACCGCACTACATGAGCTGACGATCATCGAAATGGGGCGGTGGTTGCGAAGTGGCCGTGCACGGGCGACAGAGTTGGCCCAAGCCGCGATTGCGCGTACGAAACGGGTGGACAAAACAATACACGCGTTCATTCTGGTCACGTTCGAGAGGGCACTCGCGGACGCCGAACGTGCTGACGCGGAGCTTGCCGCCGGGATTGATCGGGGGCCGCTGCATGGCATTCCGTACGCGCTGAAAGACATCTACGACAGCAAGGACCTGCCAACCACTTGCCATTCCGCATTGACTGCGGGTCATCTTGCGATAGAGGATGCCGAGGTCGAGCGACGTATGAGGCGGGCGGGCGCCGTGTTGCTCGGCAAACTCGCGACACACGAGTTCGCCCTGGGCGGACCGAGCAACGATTTGCCTTATCCCTGCGCCCGTAACCCCTGGGATACGGAGCGGTTCACAGGGGGGTCATCATCGGGTTGCGGGGCGGCTTTGGCCAGCGCGCAAGTGCCGCTTGCCTGGGGTTCGGACACCTCTGGCTCCATTCGCACGCCGGCATGCTTTTGCGGTGTGGTCGGACTGAAACCGACGTTCGGGCTGGTGTCGCGGCGCGGGGTCTTTCCGCTCTCGTATTCGCTCGACCATTGCGGCCCGATGAGTCGGACCGTTGCGGATGCGGCGCTCGCGCTCGAGGCAGTCGCCGGGCATGACCCGCTGGACCCGGTCAGCGCGCAAATTTCAGCGCGAAACTATACGTCACGCCTTGCTGAAGGTATTGAAAACAAGCGCATCGGTTACTTTCGTCGGTGGCTCGTCGAGACGCCGAATGTTTCGCCGGCCGTGATCAAACGCGTCGATCATGCCGTATCGATGCTGGCGGCAAACGGCGCGGAGGTTGTTGAAATTGCCGGCCCGGATCTCGAACTCCTCAATGCATGTGGCCGTATCATCATGTCCGCGGAGTCGTTCGCGATTCACGAAAGCAACATCAGGAGCCGGCCGCTCGACTTCGGTCGTTACACTTATCAGCGTATTGCGCCCGGCGCGATTCTTTCGGCAGCCGACTTGATTCTCTCGCAGCGCGTGCGGCGCGAGCTGGTGCGGCTGATGGAGCAATGCATGCTTGGCCTGGACGCGGCGATCGCGGCGGCTTCACCTTCAACGGCGCCGCTTTTGTCGGCATTCCATGAGGATTGGGAGCCGGCTTCGCTCAGTCATACCATCGGCTTCGACGTAACAGGCCACCCCGCGCTGGCCATGCCTGTCGGCGTGACACCCGAGCGCTTACCGGTCGGCGTGCAGGTGATCGGTCATCTGTTCGACGAGGCATCGGTGTTTTCGATTGCCGCCAGTTTGGAAAGCTTGCTGGCAGACGCCATGATTTCCTCTCCGATGGCATCCCCTCAATCTGCCTGATCAGGACACTTACCGATGCATATCGAGCAGGACGACGAATTTTGGCGGGCGGCGACAACTTTGCCGGCCAAGCGGAGTTTGTATTCCCGAGACAGTCTTTTCCTCGAGGGATATTACGACACATCGGTCATCTGGCAACACCAGCTGAGTTCGATTCTTCCCCGGGTCGCGCTGGTGCTGTTCAAGAGCGAAACTATCGCGGGCGGGCGCTTGGAAGGCGCGCATGAGTTACTGTCGGCGCAAGGATTTGCCGCGGTGGCGGCGGAGCTGGTACGATTTACCGGTGGCATGTTTCATGATTTGTGGCGGTATCAATTCCAGCGCGCCACTGCCGACAAGATCCGACTTTATACGCGCTGGGCCGCCGGGACGGACGGCGTGGTGGCAGCCTATATCAGAACCATGCGCCATCCTCGGCGGCCGGCCAGCGTCGACATGAAAGTCTTCAAGGGACCGGCCGCAGTAAATTGCCGCAAGCCAGAACAGTTGCGCAGCCTGATGGGTAGCCCGAACAGCATTCTCAATTTCGTTCACGCCTCCGACGAACCAGCCGATGTCTTGCGCGAACTTGCCGTTCTAATTCCAGCCGATTGCCGCGATCGGGTATTGCATGCAATTGCCGTGTCCGATTTAGAAGCTGGACAGAGAGAACTGCTGGCGCTCGTTCGAAAGTTTGCGTCTAAACCGCCCCACGATCTGAACGTGACGAAGGCAGGCGAACGATTGGCTGCGGTTTGTCGTGCGGCTGGCGCTGGGAATCCACGCTATTTCGATGCTGTCATGACGCGCGAGAAGCCGCTCGTGCTGCGTGATATGGAACGGGCGGTGCGCACGCGTCGAGCCGAGATCGATCCGATCGATGTAATCGTCTTTGCATCTGAGTATGTCCGCCGGGATTTACCCCTGCCCGGCGACCTCGACGACGATTGCGTGCCTGGGTGGGACGCGGTCGATCGCGATCTCGGATGATGTCGCGGAGATGTCGATTTCCTGATGATGTTTTTGTAGCTTCCCTATCAATCTTCCATGACTGGATAACGGTATGACGGCAATTGCAACCGTAGTTGGACGCGAGATCCTTGATAGCAGAGGCAATCCAACTGTCGAGGTTGAGAATTACCTTGGAGAATGGCGATGTTGGCCGTGCGGCGGTATCATCCGGCGCATCGACGGGCATCCAAGAAGCGGTGAACTGCGCGACGGAGATCCTGCACGCTACCATGGGAAAGGCGTAAGAAAAGCCGTGTCGGCGGTAAACGGAGAAATCAGCGATGCGTTTCGCGGGTTGCCAGTGGAGGCTCAGATTCATATCGATCGCCTCCTGATCGACCTGGACGGCACCCCCAATAAATCAAGAACCGGCGCCAATACGATTCTTAGTGTTTCGTTGGCAGCCCCCAAAGCTGCTGCAATTGAATGCAAGCAACCTTATTTCAGAGACGTAGGTAGCGTAAGCGCCAGAACGCTACCCGTGCCGATGATGAACGTCGTAAACGGCGATGCACATGCGGATAATCCGCTCGACTTCCAGGAGTTCATGCTCATGCCGGCGAGCTTGTCGTAACGAGTGGAGACGCGACGAAAATGTTTGATGCGATT
>LFJI01000239.1 GCA_001235855.1 Candidatus Burkholderia brachyanthoides | reverse complement strand
TCGCGCGCTGTGCCTGCTCATGACCCCTCCCCCAAATCGTTGGATGCGTGTCCAAACTTTGGGGGGCAGTTCATGAAAGGACGCGGGCTTTTTCTTATGCGCACCCGAACCCGGCGCGTCCGGACATCTCAAGACATATCAATACCGGGGCGGCGGCTCATGATGCGGCCGATGATGCCGTTCCTACTCGCTGCGCGCCCAGTAGCGATGGCCGTCCCAGTAACGGTCACCATGTCAGCCCACCTGAACGCTGTGATGATACGAATGATGGTCCTGCGCCGAAACGACGCTTACCATGCCCATGCTGAGCGAAGCGGCGAGGGATGCGATCAGCAAAGTCTTTTTGGTCTTGTCGAACATGTTTTTCTCCTTCGTGCGATGGTTGCGTGTGCAGAAGTCAAATCGGCGGATCAACGCTAATAGTCGTGATGGTGATGCCAGCCGCCACCGCCATCGGGAACGCTGATGCATGCAGCCCGACAGCGAGCTCGCCAGAGCCGCGCAGAGTACCGCGCAAGTATCACCAGCTTCTTCATGGGTTTCTCCGTGTGAATCCATGAAGCTCAATGTAGCGATTCGCAAAATGACAAGCCGTTTTGCTTTGTAAGCAAACGTGTTGTTTGAAATAATTGCGATCGGGGATCGTAATGCGCATTAGTCAAGTGCATCGAATATGTATCGGTATCCTGAATAATTTTCTTCGAATGATGGGCCGCGTGCGGGATGAGCAAGGCGCCGCGAGCACGGTGCCCAGGAAGAACTATCGAACGATCTGCAGCTTGATGTTCGGCGTCAGCGATACACCGACCACGTGCCCGTCGCGCACGCCGCAGCGGCTATCGACGTGCAGCCATTTCGCCTTGCCGCGCACCTTGGCGAACGCGCGCATCACGATGACCTGATCCACCGGAATCGGATTGCCAACGCTGAAGATCGGCGTCTCGCTATCGATCTTCGCGGACAGCACGAGGTGATCGCGCAAGTGCTCAAAGGCGGCGAGGCCGTGTGCGCCGATGCCGGCATTCCGGTGGCGGGCAGTCATTCGATGCGTTTCGCCAGGCGCATTCCGATGCGTGTTCGCTACGGCCGTGCTCTGCGTAGCACTTGGCGCTTCCGCCCGTTCATCGACACGTAGATGTACGTGTCAGGCCGCTTCGGCCTTCTTCGCACCGCGCGCGACATCGGGTTCGAAGAACACCCAGCGCACTTGCGAAAAGCTGCGCTGCAAGTCGTCTTCGATGAGGTTGATCACGTCGATCATCGCGCGGCCGCTCGCATAGTCGATCATCTCGGCCTGCACGGCCACGACCACGTGCTTGCCCCATTGCAGCGTGATCAGACTGATGATGTGCGTGATCTCGCCACGCGCGCGCAAATGCGCTTCGATGGCCTTGCGCACTTCGGGGCTCGCGGATTCGCCGACGATCATCGACTTCACTTCACGCACGACCAGAAACGCGATGATCATCAACAGCACGCCCACGCCGATGGAACCGGCCGCATCGTAAGCGGAATTGCCGGTGAGCATGGTCATGAGCACGGCGGCGAACGCGATCGCGAGACCGAGCAGCGCTGCGACATCCTCGCCCGCGACGACCAGCAATTCGGACTCGCGCGTTTCGCGGAACCACCGCCACAAGGATTTGTTCGGCGATCCCCGGCGAATCTCGCGGATCGCGCCCGTGAGCGAGAATGCTTCGAGCACCACCGAAATGCCGAGAATCACCAGCGCGACGACTGGATTCGACAAGGGCTCGTGATGCATCAGCCGATTCGTTCCCTCATACACCGAGAACGCTCCGCCGACGAAAAAGACGATCAACGCATAGAAGTAAATCTCGCGCCCCGAGCCCAGCGGATGCAGCGCGTTGGCCGGCGCCTGCGCGCGCTTCAGGTCGAACAGCAGCAACAACTGATTGCCGCAATCGGCCGTCGAGTGAATGGCTTCGGCGAATATCGAGCCGGAGCCCGTGAACGCCGCCGCGCCGAACCTGCACACGGCAATGCCGAAATTCGCGGCGAGCGCGTAGAAAATGGCCTTGGGCGATTCATCGTTTACGTGGTCCTTAGTCGGGTTCTTCGGCGAGTGTTCGGTGCTAGTTCACTTCCACGCGGCCCGGGCCGTCCACCATTTCTCCGATCACGGCGGCATCGGCGAAGTCGTCGGCGCGGAAGATCGCGAGCACCTCATCGACGGCGTCGGGCGCGCACGGCATCCAGTTGCACGAGGTCGGCGCGCGGGCGGTTGAGCTTGGTCGTGGCGGCAATCATCGCGGCATAGCCGGCGGCATCGAGCTTGTCCTTCTTGAGCGCCGCCGACAGCACGCCGACGCCCAACGGCTTGCCGAGCACGAGCACATCGCCCGCGCGCGCGGAGGCGTTGCGCTTCACCTTCAACGGATGCACGACACCGATCGCCGCCAGCCCGTAGATCGGCTCGACGGAATTGATGGTTTCGCCAATCTCGTGCGGCATCGTGAAATCTTGAACAATGCCGCCGCGCTGGTCCGGCCGCTTCAACGTCCGGGTGTTCGGCGGACATCGTTCCGGCCTTGAAACAAGGCACTTCGACGTAATCGCGTATGGCAATCCGAAATCGCGCTAGGATACGTCGTGCGCGTCGTCTCCATCGAGTTCCTGTCATTTCGTGATCTTCATCCGACCCATGCGCAAACACGTCACCGCCGCATTCTTGTCGAGTCTTCTCTCGATCCTTCCATCGATGTCGTTCGCCGCGATGGCGGCGTCTCATCCCGCCGCATCGTCCGCGCAGTCTGGCGCCGAACTCACGCCGCAGCAGGCGCGCAATGCGCTCGGTGTGCTCAACGATCCGCAAAAACGTGCGCAGGTCGCCGATACCTTACGCGCGCTCGCCGCTGCCGATGCACTCGCCGCGCCTGCGAGCGCCACGCAGACGGCTTCGGCCGCCACGGCCGCGTCGAATGCCTCGCCGGCATCGGAGGCGACCAGTGTGCTCGCCAAATCGTTGACGGCCAATGGGCTCGCATCGCAGGTGTCGCGTCAGGCGGGCAACTGGATGGTCAAGTTCGGCCTTGACCTGCGCGCATCCATTGCCACATTGCTCAACGGCCGGTCGGTCGCGCAATGGTGGCATGACCGCACGGCGACGCCCGAAGCGCGCGCGATCTTCGCGCATGTGTTCTGGGCCGTGTTCGTGTCGCTGGCGCCGGCGTTTCTGCTGGACTATCTGTGTTCGCGTTTTCTGCGCAAGCCGCGCGCGAAGATCGCGGCGCGCGGCATCGCCGATGCCGAAGTGGACGATCCCGGTCTCGTCCACGATGAAAAAGCCGCCGTGCATGCCGAGCAGCCCGCCGAGCGCAGCGGCGACGAAGTCGCCATTCACGTGGCGGAGCGCAAGGTCGAGAGCGCACGCGGACAGCGTCATGCCGCGCGCCACTGGGCGCTGCTGCAACGGCTGCCCAATGCGTTGCTGTATCTCGTGCTGAAGTTCGTGCCGCTCGGCGTGTTCATCGGCGTGGCGACCGTGCTGATGTCGATCGTCATGGAAGACAGCACGACCGAATCGCGCGTGGCGAGCGCTATCATCGATGTGTATCTGATTTGCCGCGCGATCAACATCATGAGCGGCTTCTTTCTCGCGCCGCACGCGAAGGGACTGCGCTTGCTGCAGATGCGCGACGAATACGCGGGATACACATACCGGCGACTGCGCAGTATTGTGGTGACGACGGGCATCGGTATTGCTATCGCCAACGGCTTCGAGTTGCTCGGCTTGTCGGATGCGGCGCGCATCGCCATTCTCAAGATCGTCACGCTCGATATCCATCTGGTGATCGCGTGGACCATTTACGAGTGCCGCAAACCCGTCGCCGATCGCATTCGCGGATGCATGGAAGGCAACCGCTCCACTGCGCTGGTGGGCAGCTGGGTCGCGGACGTGTGGGCGGGCGTGGCGATTTTCTTCGTGATCGCGCTGTGGTTCGTGTGGGCGCTAGACGTGCAGAACGGTTACCGCACGCTGTTCCATCTCGGTGGCGTGTCGCTGCTCGTGCTGATCGGCGCGCGCGTGGCGGCCATCGTCACGTTCGGGGCTCTCGGGCGCGTTCACGATCACGGCGACGAGGACTTCGTGGCGCGTTCCATCGCGCATGCGCATGCGTACCGCTACTACCCGATTCTGCGGCGCATCGTGCAGACGGTGATCGCCGTCGTTACCGTAGTCGCGCTGCTGGAAGTGTGGGGCGTGCATATCATCGGATTCTTCACGTCGGGCGGCGTGGGCAACCGGATCGCGTCGGCGCTGGTGACGATCGCCATTGCGGCGATTTTCGCGGTGCTGGTATGGGAAACGGCCAACGTGATGGTCGAGAAACGTCTCGACGAATGGAACACGAGCGGCGATCGCGTGCGCGCGGCAAGGCTGCGCACGCTCCTGCCGATGATGCGCACCACGCTGTTCATCGTCATCGCGATGGTGGTCGTGCTGATCGGCCTGTCGGAACTCGGCGTGAATACAGCGCCGCTGCTGGCGAGCGCGAGCATCTTTGGTGTGGCGCTCGGCTTCGGCTCGCAGAAGCTGGTGCAGGATTTCATCACCGGCATCTTCCTGCTGATGGAAAACGCGATGCAGGTCGGCGACTGGGTGACGGTCGCAGGCGTGTCGGGCACGGTCGAATATCTGTCGATCCGCACAGTGCGTCTGCGCGGCGGCGACGGTTCGCTCTACACAGTGCCGTTCAGTTCGGTATCGACGGTGAACAACACGAATCGCGGCATCGGCAACGCGGCGGTGCGCGTGTCGATCGCGCTCGGACAGGACGTCGATCTCGCCATTTCCACGTTGAAGGATATCGGCGTGGCCCTGCGCGAAGACCCGGCGTTCCGCGACGGCATCCTGTCCGACTTCAGCTTCTGGGGCATCGATGCGGTGGACGGCTCGACTGTCACGCTCGCCGGTCAGATTCAATGCCGCGACAGCGCCCGCTGGCCGACGCAACGCGAATTCAACCGGCGGATCCTCAACGAGTTCACGGCGAAGGGCATCGAGATCGCCAATCCGCAGCGTAATTTCGTGATCGTGGGTGGCGGGGAGAATGGCGCGCACGATGCGCAAGAACCGGCGGTGGCCGGCGCGAATCAGCGCGGCGAGCCGTCGAAGGCCGCGCAGCATCCCACCAGCGAGGCGCAGCAGGCGGAGGACGTGGCGGCGAATGCGCCGCCGCCGAGGGCTTCGGGTAAGGCGAATTGAGGATGCGCCGTCACGAGCCTGACAATCTCCTCGACCTCGACTTTGCTTAAAAGGCCAGTTCAAAAAGGTTGCTCAGCTCGGCTGAAGATGTTCCAGCAGACG
>LFJI01000238.1 GCA_001235855.1 Candidatus Burkholderia brachyanthoides | reverse complement strand
CCCAGTCCTCAGCGGCCTAGCCGAATAACTGTCCAACTTTGCGGGGTCAGTTCAGACACTCTGTGGCTTTTGTTTTTTCCGCACCATTTTCCTCTTTTGCCTTCGTGGAGCCCACTGTCATGAATTTCAATGAGTATCCCGTTGATTCGCTGATGTACATCACGAACCGTCCTGAGATCGTGTTTGCGCACGGCAAAGGTTCCTGGCTCTACGACAACACGGGCAAGCGTTATCTGGACTTCATCCAGGGCTGGGCGGTGAACTCGCTCGGTCACTGCAACGAAGGCATGATCGAAGCGCTCGACAAGCAGGCACGCACGCTAATCAATCCGTCGCCGGCCTACTACAACGGCCCAATGGCGCAACTCGCGGGTCTGCTCACGGCGAACTCGTGCTTCGACAAGATGTTCTTCGCCAACAGCGGTGCGGAAGCGAACGAAGGCGCGATCAAGCTGGCGCGCAAGTGGGGCAAGAAATTCCGTAACGGCGCTTACGAGATCATCACCTTCGATCACAGCTTCCACGGCCGCACCATCGCGACGATGTCGGCGAGCGGCAAGCCCGGCTGGGACACCATTTACGCACCGCAGGTGCCGGGTTTCCCGAAGGCCGATCTGAACGATATCGCCTCCGTCGAGAACCTCATCAACGAGAAAACGGTCGCGGTCATGCTCGAGCCGATTCAAGGCGAAGGCGGCGTGATTCCCGCGACGCGCGAGTTCATGCAGCAGCTTCGCGAGCTGACCAAGAAGCACAACATTCTGCTGATCGTCGATGAAGTGCAAAGCGGTTGCGGCCGCGCGGGGACGCTGTTCGCGTATGAGCTGTCGGGCATCGAGCCGGACATCATGACGCTAGGCAAGGGCATCGGCGGTGGCGTGCCGCTTGCGGCGCTGCTGTCGAAGGCCGATGTCGCGGTCTTTGAGGCTGGCGATCAGGGCGGCACGTACAATGGCAATCCGTTGATGTCGGCGGTCGGTTATTCGGTGATCTCGCAACTCATCGCGCCGGGCTTTCTCGAGAGCGCACGCGAAAAGGGAGAGTATCTCAAGCAGGAACTGCTCAAGCTGTCCGCCGAGCGCGGTTTCAAGGGCGAGCGTGGCGAGGGCTTGCTGCGCGCGTTGCTGCTCGATAGCGACAAGGGTCCGCAGATTGTCGAGAAGGCGCGGCTGATGCAGCCCGACGGTTTGCTGCTGAACGCGGCGCGGCCTAACTTGCTGCGCTTCATGCCAGCGCTCAACGTGACCAAGGATGAGATCGATCAGATGATGACGATGCTTCGTTCGGCGCTCGATTCGCTGTGATCATCCGCATTTTCGACGAGCGCGATCGCGAAGCCGTAATCGCGCTGTGGCGCGATGTGTTCCCCGAGTACGGAGACGCGTCGCGGCCGCAGCGTTCGCCGGCTTTGTCGATCGACAATAAGCTTCGGACTCAGCCTGAGTTATTCTTTGTCGGGATAGTCGAGGGGGGGGCGGTCATCGGTACTGTGATGTGTGGGTACGATGGGCATCGGGGATGGGTTTATTCGTTTGCCGTTACACCCTCGTTGCGTGGGCGCGGGTTTGAGCGTGCCTTGATACTGCCGCACCTCAATCAAGGTGAGAGCAGCGTGTTGCCTCACGGGAGGCCAGAATGCCGATTTAAAGAAGGCCGCACAAAAAGCGTTGCCGACGATCCAAGAGCATCTCAAGATAGCGTAGATCTGGCGGCTGAAAAAGGCGTTCAGTGACGCTTCTAGTCCTTGCACGACGCAGGCCCGCTCAGCTCGGGCCTCGTTATCATTCGGCGGCCGCGAAGATCAGGGCGTCAGCACGACCTTGATGCAGTCGTCTTCCTTGTCACGGAAGGTTTCGTACATCTGCGGCCCGTCCGAGAGCTTCATGCGGTGCGTGATGACGAACGACGGATCGATTTGTCCTTCCTCTATGCGCTTGAGCAGATCGTCGCTCCAGCGGTTCACGTGCGTCTGTCCCATGCGCCAGGTGAGGCCCTTGTTCATCGCCCCGCCAAACGGAATCTTGTCGATGAGCCCGCCATATACGCCTGGCACCGACAGCACGCCGGCCGGACGGCATACGTAAATCATCTCGCGCAGCACGTGCGGACGGTCGCTTTCCAACATGACGGCCTGCTTCACGCGGTCGTAAATGCCGTCAAAGGAGCGCGTCGCATGCGATTCCATGCCGACCGCGTCGATGCATTTTCGGGGCCTTTACCTTGCGTCAGATCGCGCAAGCGGTCGATCACGCTGTCTTCTTTAAAATTGATCGTGACCGCGCCCGCTGCCTGCGCCATCGCGAGACGTTCTGGCACATGGTCGATGACGACGACCTGTTTTGCACCCAGCAACACCGCGCTGCGAATCGCCATTTGGCCGACTGGGCCCGCGCCCCAAATTGCGACCGTATCGGTCGGTTCAATCTCTCAGTTGACTGCTGCTTGCCAACCCGTCAGGAAGATATCGCCGAGGAAGAGCACCTGTTCGTCGGTAAGTCCGTCGGGAATTTTAATGTGAGTCTTGTCCACGAAGGGCATGCACACGTACTCTGCTTGTCCGCCCGCATAACCGCCCGTGAGATGGGTGTAGCCGAACAGTCCTGCGGTGGAGTGGCCAAAGAGCTTGTCGGCAGCCTCCTTATTTCGGTTCGAGCGTTCGCAGACCGAGAAATTGCCGCGCCTGCATTGGTCGCATTCGCCGCAGACGATCGTGAACGGAACCACCACGCGATCGCCCACTTTAAGCGCGGCATTGTCGCGACCCACTTCGACCACCTCGCCCATGAACTCGTGTCCCATCCGTCGCCGGACTTCAGCCCGGGCATGAAACCATCGAACAAATGCAGGTCCGAGCTACAAATGGCGCAGGTCGACACTTTGATGATGGCGTCGCGTCCGTGTTCGATGACCGAATCGGGAACCGTGTCGTAGCGGATGTCTTTTTTGCCGTGCCAGATAAGCGCTTTCAAGATTCCCTCCAGTGATCGGATGATGTTGCGGCATCTGCCGCGCGAGTGCCAGCCTGCGCCGACCATTCCTTCGTGCCGCAAGTGGAGGCGAGACGAGAATCGGTGCCTCCTCGCAGGGCACTCGGCAAGCGCAGCGCATCCCGTGTGCCACGATGGTCACTTGGCTCGTAAGGACGCAAAGGCTCAGGCGAGGTCGCTGAACATAGGCGACAGCAGGACATGGCGCGCCGCGATGACCGTGTCTTTGTTGATCGCCACTTGCTTCGACCTGCGTGACCGATACACCGCGTCGCCTCGCTTCAACCGCTCGCCGCTCAAGGCGCAGATGGCGTTGTGTGCCCGGACCAATGCCCAGACCTGCTCGCCTAGACAGCCGTGACACGCATCCGACCAAGATACGAGTGCCGTGCACGATGAGATCCGCTCAAGAACAACGACCGACACACCTTCACGTCCGTCGTCAGATAATTTTTTGACGGGGTCGGTGGCAGGCGGCGCATCGGACGGCCGAAGACAGTCGAACCACTGGACGCCGTTTGGCCCTGTGTACCTGGTTAGATTAGTCATCGTGCTTTTCCTCTTGCACAGAAGGGTCGGGGCGCGTTTGGTCGCCTATCGACAAGTGTGTATGCATTCGCAATGCCCGAAACGCTAGTCGAATGCTTTGTCGTTCATACGGAAGCCGTGGCTTATCGACAGGGCACGACGTCGTTGAGCACTTATGTACATGCGAAGGCGCTCGCGGTATCATAATTAATTTTGTGAGTGGTATTTAAAGGAGACGATCATGCCGTCATTGAGTCGATACCTGATTGCGCTGAGCGTTGCGGTCAGCGCTCACTCCGGCTTTTCCCAGTCCGTGCAGTCCGCACGGCAAGACCACCATCACAATCGTTCCGATGAAGCCGCAAGACTTCAGTTGATTGCTACGTTCGAGCATCAGGTCACGGGTGTTACTGTGTCACCGGACGGGCGAACCTTTGTCAACTTTTCCGCGATGGCCCGAGGACGTGCCGATCTCCGTGGCTGAATTGGGCCAAAGCGGAGATCGGCAACCCTATCCGAACGTCGAATGGAACAGCTGGCGCAACGCGCGCCGCGATGAGGTGTCGCCGGGCGGCCATTGGGTATGCCTGCAATCGGTGGTCGCGGACAAGCGCGGAAATCTGTGGGTCATCGATCCAGGCGCACCGGCGCAATCGCTCATCGTGCCGGGCGCGCCGAAGCTCGTGCAGATCGATCTTGCGTCAGGCGAAGTGCGCCGTGTGCTCGACGGTGATCCGAGCACACAGGTCGACAAATCGGTCACCGTCACTGTGGACGGGAAGCCGCTGCAGCAGACGGACGGCCGCCGCGTGAGCTTTTCGGCCGACGGAATCGCGCTGACGCCTGACGGCCGGTATCTTTGCGGGCAAACAGTCAAAGGCAAGACAAAGGCAAGACGCTTTATCGCATCGTCACGGACGCGCTGCAAAACGCGCAATTTGGCGCACAACAGGTGTCAGCCCGAGTGGAGGCTGTCGGAAGTGACGGAACCAGCTGACGGTTTGTGGATCGATGAGCGTGGACGGCTCTATGTCTCCTCGGTCGAACATCATGCGGTTCGCGTGCGCGATGGTTCGCGCCTCTCGACGGTGGTGCGCGACCGGCAACTCGTCTGGCCCGACACCTTCACAGAGGGTCCAGACGGCACGCTCTATGTCACTGATTCGCGCATTTCGGACATGAGATGGTTCAATTCGCAAAGTCCGACCATGTTGCCAACGCAGCTTTATGCGATTAAACCCTTTCGGAGCGGCCTATGGAAGGCTTAGGTGAGGCGCGCTTTAGGAAGCGCCCGAATGACTTTACCTGGACGAAACGCAATTTAACCCCTCTACTCAAGCGGACAAGTGCTCATCCTTGCAGATAGGGAATTTTCGCATTGGTTCTCATCGTTATCGGAGGTGCGGTGCCTTGTGCTCTGACCACGCGGCATACACTGAGTTGAGTGTGCACCTTTGTAATCGAGGGAATGCGAGTAAGACTATGCCGCCAATCGAGAAGCTGCACGCTGATGAAACGCTGCACCATCTCCACAAACGAGTACTTCGAGCCTATCGGGTGTCAGAGGTGGCGTTCCATTCGGATGCGGTGAGTTGGAAGTGGAGTGCAACCATTAAAGGCGTCCGTCGTCTTGCGTCGAATTCGTTTCCGACCAAGCGGGACACGATGGCAGATGCGCTACGAAAGCTGGATGGCGACTTTGGGGTGATGGATTCGTTGCTCGCCTCGTTATTGACGGCAGTTCAAGTCTCGCGTGGTTTGCCGGTCTTTAGAATCATTAGGTTCTGTTCACATTCTCAGTAGCGCTCCAAAGGCGCAGGCGAGCACGGCG
>LFJI01000237.1 GCA_001235855.1 Candidatus Burkholderia brachyanthoides | reverse complement strand
GCTGCGCTGGCAAATTGCTGCTCACATCTTCGGGAGATTAAACAGATGTCCATATCGCTGTGCTACCCCAAATGTTTTGTAACACAGTAGTACTAGAAGCCGCCACAGAAACGCTAGCCGAGTACATCGGCTACCTGAACAGCGAGATCGACGCCGAGCAGGACAAGGCCGAACCAAACGCTGGTCGCATCGAGGCGCTAGAGCACAAGCTGGAAATCGTGGTTGACGAGCGCCGCGCCATTACGCCCGATAATCTCGGCCTGATTAACCGGGCCTTGTATGTCTACGCACCCCTGCTCAAACCGATGCACGGGTGACCCGTAATGGATGACAACCGCTTCCAACTGAGTCCGCGCAAGCACTCGACCATCTACGAGAAAATCGAGCGGCATCAATTCAAGGACACCGCGCCGGCCGACCAACCGCAGGCAATCATCTTGGGCGGCCAGCCCGGCGCAGGCAAAGCCTTGCTCGCTTCGAGCAAGGCTTTGCAGATCGCAACGTCGTCACGATCAACGGCGACGAGCTGCGCTATTACCATCCGCAATACCTTGCCATCCAGAAGGTCGACGAGCGCCGCTTTGCCGATCTGACCGACCCGCATGCGCGACCGTGGACGAAACAACTATTCGACCGCACCATCGAGACTCGCCGCAACGTCGTGTTCGAAGGCACGATACGCGAGGCCGGCCCGATTACTGACACGATGCGCCGTCTCAAAGCGGCTGGCTACTACGTCGTCGCCCGCGTGATCGCGGCCAACGAGCGCGATAGCATGGCCGGCATCCATCGCCGCTACGAGGAACAGAAAGCGGCTAAGGGCTTCGGCCGCTGGTCGAACGTGCAGGCCCACAACGACGCCTATAAGAGCGTGCCGGCAACGCTCGAATACATCGAACGTCACAAGCTGGGGTACGCGCGGCAAGTACCAGAAAAAGGCGATGCGGCCTCGCTATCGCGATCCGCAGACCGGAGAGACATGGGCCGGTCGCGGGAATCCGCCGCTCTGGCTGCGTGGCAAGAAGCGCGATCATTACCTGATCGACCCCACGGGGCCGAGTGCCAAATTCGACCCGGTTTCGCCCCGCGAAACTGGCCGCGCGACGGACTACCGACCCGGCCCCTACCGCCGCACTCTTGCCCGTGCGGGCAGGGCTTCGGGACAGCAGCACACGGGATAGCTCGGGCGGTATGCGAAGGCCTCGTTTGGCTTGCAAGAGGGTGGTCGGCGCAGCGTAAGCGGCAAAGAATAATTGTCAGCTATAGTTGACATGTCAGGGGGGGTGTCAGTTATATTTGATACATGATCGAACTCATCAAAATTGACCTATTCGACCGTTGGCTCACCGAGCTTCGCGACACTCGCGCGCGTGCTCGCATCGAGGCCCGCATCCGCCGCTTGAGTCTCGGGAACCCCAGCGATGTGAAGCCGGTCGGCGAGGGCATTTCGGAAATGAGGATCGACTACGGCCCCGGCTACCGGGTCTATTACCTCAAGCGCGGCCCGGTTGTAGTCGTGCTGCTCTGCGGCGGCGACAAGGCCAGTCAGGACAGGGATATTGTCATGGCGAAGGCTATCGCGGCGCAGTGGAAGGAGTAAGCATGGATGCAGTCAAATTCAGCCGGTACGACACGGCCGATTACCTCAAGACCGAGGAAGATATTGCGGCCTATCTGGATGCGGTCATGGAGGACGGCGACCCGGCGCTGATCGCGGCGGCGCTCGGCGACGTGGCGAAGGCGCGGAATATCAGCAAACTCGCGCGCGACACCGGCATGAGCCGCGAGGGCATTTACCGGGCGCTGTCCGGCGAAGGCAATCCGAGCTTCGCTACCGTGGTGAAGATCGCGGGCGCGCTCGGCCTGCGGCTGTCGTTTCGACCGGCCACGCAAGGCGCGTAAGCGAGGCGGTTTCGCGGGGCGAAACTGGCCCGCGAGGCGATTGGTTTCAGGTATCACTGCGCGGCTGCAATAAAAAACTTTTTTACTTATTTCTATATATATTTATATATGCGTCTCATATACATGAATCATGGTTATCGAGACGAAGGTGGCGGAAATGACGACGTGGAAATGCGGTGTTTGCGGTAAGCCCCTGACCGATCCGGTGTCGGTGCATCTCGGCATCGACCCGGTCTGTCATATCAGGGCGCATCGCCGCTGCGCGGCGACCGGGCTGCTCCGGGTTCGCGCATCCGCGCTCAAGGGCGAATTCTTCCCGATGTGCAAAGCCTTTTGGGTCTTTAACGTGGCGCAGATCGACGGCCTGCCGGAATCGTTCTACGCGCCCGCCGAAAAGGCGGCCGACTTCAACCCGATTGACACGGCCGAGGCGATTCTCACCGCGAGCGGGGCGAAGATCGCGCACGGGTTCGACGGCGCGTTCTATACGCCCTCGCGCGATCAAATCTGTTTGCCTGCCCGCGAGCGGTTTACCAGCCCGGAAAACTACTATGCGACCGCGCTGCACGAACTGACGCACTGGACGGGCCACGAAAGCCGCCTTGCGCGCGAGTACGGTAAGCGCTTCGGCAACGATGCCTACGCGTTCAAAGAACTCGTTGCAGAGCTTGGCGCGGCTTTCGTCGTCGGTCATGTCGGTTTCGTCAATGCCACCATCGAGAATCACGCCGCGTATCTCGAAAGCTGGCTCAAGGTGCTCAAGAACGACAAGACCGCGATCTTTACGGCAGTGAAGCACGCGGGGCAGGCTTACGAATTCACCATCGCGAAGCACGCGGGCGAGCAGCCGCAGAAGCGCGGCCGACAGCGAAGCGGCAGCGCCGCTTGAAGTGACCGAATGAACCAGCAGGGCCGCCGCGAGGCGGCCCGCTACCTGATCGAGGGGTGATGACATGGCGGGCGATCAATGGAAGGCCGAACCGAGCGGGTACGGCTGGACGCACTACAGCGCAAACGGCAGGCCGACCGGATGAGTGATCGGCCTCTATCGCATCGACGGCGTGCCGACTTACATGCTCTGGAACGGCGGGGAGACGCAGGGCCGGTTTACCGGTCCGGAGGGGCTTTAGCAGGCCAAGGCACGGCGCGTAGAGATTGCGCGGCCGGGAACCGCCGAGTCGTGAACAGCGCCCGCCAGGGCGGGCGAGACAGAGGACGGCGCCGGCGGCGGTCAGTCGGACGCCTCGCCTATTTCAATATGCATTTCTATATACGGTTGCTAGAATGGGAGTAACCGCTATCCGGTGGAGGTCGTATGAGTCACTTTTCGATTGCAGACATCGAGCGTGCCATCAATCACTGGCGCGAGCGCCGACCGTCGCCGGATGGCATCGTGCTTTGCGCCGAGGCGAACGCGCTCGCGCCGATCTACGCGACGATGATTGTCGAGCGCATGGCGTCGGTCGATGCGGCGGGCCTACGGCCCGACCAGATCGCGGCCTTGCGGGCCGCACTTACCTAGCGATTACACACACATGGCATCCGCGAAAATCCCACGTCTCACGCCCGCTCAGTTCAAGAAGCTCGTCGCGCATATGCACGACGTGCGCGCGGACACGCGCGGGCGCACGCTGTCAGAGAAAACCGAAGCGCTTGCGCGGGCCGTGCTCGTGGATGGCTTGGGCTATGCCGCCGCTGCGCGCGAGCACGGCACCGGCAACCGCGCCGAAGCGTATCAGGCCGTCAAGCTGCTGATGCAGTACCACGGCGAGGATGGTGTGAGCGCGCGGACCTATGCAGGCACGCCCGAACTGTTCAAGCAGATCGACAAGGTAGCCGCGAAATTCAAGGCCAAACCGAAGGAGTAAGCGCCGTGGCTGTTGACTGGTTTTTGATCGATGCCCCGTATGTCGTGCCTGCCGAGTTTGCGGCTTGGCGCGATGCGAAGAAGCGGCACGAGGATCTGTTTCATCGCGCGCTCGATACCGACGAGCGCACCAAGCAATACGCGGCATTGGGGCACAGCGCGCTCGAAGCGCGCGCCGAGGCCGAGCGCTTTGAAACCGCCGTGCGCACGGCATGGATGCAGCGCATTACGACCGGCAAGGAGACAAGACGTATACACGACCGACGAACGCGTTCGCCGTGCTGCCAACACGTTGTTTCCGAGTGGCGAGCGGCTTGCGGGTGAAGTTGGTGGAGACGATACGAAGGACTAGGGGCGCATCGCCGCGTGCGCGGCGACCGGGCTGCTCCGGGTTCGCGCATACGTGCTCATTCCCGCTGCGCGGGGACTGCTACGCAGCCCTGCGAATCCCTTGCGCAGCCCGCGTTTCGCGGGCGAAACCATCGGTGTGAGTGTGACCGTGGCCGCGTGCTGTCCTGCGGCGGGATACGGGGTCGCGCTGCGCGCGAGGTCTACCGACCCGGCCCCTACCGCCGCACCCTGCTCGTGCGGGCAGGGCTTCGGAGCAGCACGTGGGGATAGCTCGGGCGGGATGCGAAGGCCCCGTTTGGCTTGCAAGAGGGTGGTCGGCCTGACGATTATCTCGATTGGTTTTTAGTATCGTGGTGCGCTTGCGATAAAAAATTTTTTACTTATTCTTTTTTACTTATTTCTATATACGTCTAATATACTTGAGTCATAGTGATCGAAACGATTGCCGATTGCCGATTGCCGGTGATCGGAGGGCTTGAAAATGCGTGGTCTGGATATTTGTATCGAATACGCAAACGCGCTCAATGCGCTGAGTCTCGATCCGGTAAATCGCTCGAAAATCAAGGCCGTATTGCGCGAGGCAGTTAAGCAGGGTATGACGGACTTTCGCGACGGCGAGTGCATTGTCCCGGCCATGTTCGCGGGCGTTCCCGAACTGGTGACGGCATGGAGCAACGGTTATCGCGCGGCGATGATCGAGGCATGTGAGGCGCAGGCCGCACCGGCTCGCTGAGCAAGCGTAACGGTGTTGGTAACTGGTAACAGTCAATTAGAAGGAGAGGGCATCATGGCATCGGTAAACAAGGTCATTCTCGTGGGCAATCTCGGCGCTGATCCCGAAGTGCGCTATATGCCGAGCGGCGACGCGGTCGCGAATATCCGCCTCGCGACGACGGATCGCTACAAGGACAAGGCGAGCGGTGAGTTCAAGGAAGTGACCGAGTGGCACCGCGTCGCATTCTTCGGCCGCCTCGCGGAAATCGTCAGCGAGTACCTGAAAAAGGGTTCGTCAGTGTACATCGAGGGCCGACTCCGCACGCGCAAGTGGCAGGGGCAGGACGGCCAAGACCGCTACTCGACCGAGATCGTCACCGACCAGATGCAGATGCTCGGCGGACGCAGTACAGGCGGCAAGGGCGGCCAAGGGCAGGGCGACGGCCCGCCCCCGATGGACGATTCGGAATCGGACGACATCCCATTCTAGCAAGCACTTCTAGGAAAAAGTAACTAACTCGCCCGTA
>LFJI01000236.1 GCA_001235855.1 Candidatus Burkholderia brachyanthoides | reverse complement strand
ACTTCCTAATTTTACCTATTAAACGTAATCCTGATAATACGAATTATCAGGATTACGCGCGTATTCTCCCGGCGTCACGGAAGTGGAAGCTGTACGGAAGTGGAAGCTGTACTATTGGACGGCAGTTGGTTTCAGGCGGTCAGAGGTGAAGAGGGCGATCCGTCTGCGGACAGCGGATTCGCGCGGAAGGATTTGATCAATGTCGGGGTCGTAGTCGGCGTCGAGAATGCCGATAATCTCGGCAACGATCCGTTTTATTTATGAAGTACAAACGCACCTTGCGATGATGGCCCTTGAGCGCCACTGCGAAACTGCGATAAAAAGAGCGCGAACATGGCTGTCGTCTCTTAGGCGGCCCTCAACGTATGCCTTCGCGCACCGGTTCGAACTAGCTGACGCGCGGCGGGCTCGATGGACTGAACCGAGCGCCGTCAAAAAGATCGAACGGTGGGTGAATTCGATCAGTAGAGAACTTCAACGCATTTCGTAATCGTGAGGGTCATATGGCTATTTTTATTCCGACGCCTCCGGCCGAGCACAGCAAGCGGGCCGAGCCACAATGGGAAGAGTATGTAGCCGAACTTCGCACGACGCTGCGCGACGATTTGCGCCCGAGCGAAGCGAAAGCGGTGCGCTTCCAGCTTGAGCTTGCTGAAACCCTACTCAACTACATGCGTATGTGGAAGCCAGCAGCGGCGGCGTCCAAGGACCCGGCCTGACCGGCACTCGTGAATCTGCAAAATTGCGGCTCCCAGTTGGGGGCTTTTTTTCAGGTGCATATCGTGGTCAGGCAGCATCAAATGCGGGGAAGCAGGCGCCCATGTTATGGGCGTTTTTTCACCAGACACCAACTAAATCTCACCGGGTGCCGCTGCGCCTGGAGATGATGCCGCGCTTGGAGGACGAGATTGACGCTTTGCGCCGGCAACTCACTGCCGAGAGCGCAGCGCGGTTCGCGGCCGAGCAGGAGTCTGCCGTCGCAGAGGCAAAACTCGAAGCCTCATTTGACGCGCGAGCCGTCGGCACTCGAGGAATTGAAAGCAGAGTATCAACTCAGAGGCACGGAATTATCGACGCTTCGACTAGAACTGAAGGAAACTCGATCGACCGTCGACGCACTTTGGGCGAAGCTGTCGAATAGCCGAGGCGCCCGCACGGGCGCCTCCCTAACGTACGAGAGTACGAGACGAGGCCTCGCAAGAAGACATGAGCGGTGACGCGCCTGGACGATCACCTCCGAGAATTCGTTCGGCGTCGGCGAAACATCGGTTCATGCCTGAAAAGAGTTTCCGCAAACATCCGTTGAACGGATCTCCTCTCGCGATTCGAATGAACCAAAAGAAATCAACTTACGTGCCGTTAAGACAGGGTAACGTCGAACACGACCGTCTGGATCAGATGTAGAGCACGGACTAAAACATGCCCCGGAAAAGAACTTTGCTTAGAGAGCCCGTCAATCTCTTTGAAGTCGGTGCGCAGCTTGTCGAAGCCAAAACACTGATAACCCAGCAGGTGCTCGACGCAGCTCGTGATCAAGGACTGAACGTAGTAGACGCAGAGAGAAAAGCGGCGACACTCTTCTACAAAGCGATCGGCCACACCACACCAAAAAAGGGATATTCGCAGGCAACGACCGCGCAATACGTTCGCGTTTACGAGCGATTTGCTGATTCGAAGCTGCGGACGAAGATCGAAGGGCTCTTCACTGCCAGCGAACTCGCCCTGCTTGCCTCCTACAGCGACGACGATCTATTCTATTTGGGGTCGGCCAAAGAGGTGACTCCGGAGATGGCCCGCGATCAGCTCGGGGAGATCTTGAAGGCGGCGCGGTGCGTGCCGTGAGGACCAGTTATTCGATAACCGAGATAGAGAACGCCATTAACTACTGGCGGTCGAGGCAAGCGTCAGGGGAGGATCTTTCCGTTTGTCCGAGAGCAAGGGCTCTCGCCGACGTGTACGGAGCAGTGATCTTCCACCGACGAGAAAGCGTCGATGCCAAAACCCTGACGGCATACCAAAACGAAGCAATGTCGACCAGGGACTTTCCATCGAACAGGTTGCGTCGAACCTCAGGAGAAGCGTGCTCGCAGTGAAGCGACAGATTGCGCGCATCAAGCGCCGCGTGCGCGAAGGAAGGATTTCGCCAGCACCGTTGCCGATTGAACGTGCCGCGAGCCAGCCGCGCGTCTATCTCGCAGGCTTCGACGTCTTTCGTGTCGATGCGAAGGCGCATGGCGAAACGCTCAAGCAACTTTGCCGTGAGCGTGGCTCTTTGTGGGCCTCTATCCGCTCGATGGACGCGTGCCTTCCTCGCTCACTGCGCAAGACGCTGCACGCTGGATCTATGCCGCAAACATTGAGCTCATCCGTTCCGCCGATTATGTTGTGGCGAATCTAGACGACTTCCGAGGTTCGGGCGAGCCGGACTGCGGCACCGCGTTCGAGGTCGGGTTCGCTGTGGCGTTGGGGAAACCGGTGTGGGCATATCGCTCGGATAACCAGACGCTCATTCAACGCGTTGAGACGGCGTCGATAGTGAAAGATGGGACGGTGTGTTCTCGTGGCTTTTACGTCGAGGACTGCCTGAGCGTCAACCTGATGCTCGCGTGCTCTGCTCGTATAGTCGTTGGTGGGGCCATCGCATGCCTTGATGTTATCAGGCGTGACTTGGATATTTGCGCCAACGTGCTTAATGGCCAGGGTGTTGGCAAAGCGTGAGCTTCGTTGTAGATTGTGTGTAGATTGTGGTTAGCAAAATTCAGTATATGTATATATTTACGAACGCCGAAACCTGGACGATCGATCCCGAAGAAGCCTATGCACAATGGCAGCGCGACGAAGCGATGGGAGCAGATCGGCGAGTCTTCGCCGATCAATCCATCATCCAGCACAAGTCGATGTTCTCCCGGTTTCATCAATACCTGGTCACGCATCGGCAATCCGTGTTGACCTACGGAGCGGATCACATCGACGGTTTTTCGAACATCTTGCTCACGATTGCTTGCCGGGTACAACCACGCGCCTGCGGTACCTGAAACTGATAGACCGCTTCACGCAGCACCTCGTCAACCTCGAACTGCGTGCAGACAACCCTGCTGCCACAATGGTTGCCGGCGAGACGTGGCCAGAGGACGAACCTATACCCCTGTACCTTTCCGCCGAGGATGACACGTGTCTCCAGCGCGTTTGTATAACTACGCCCGAGGCTTCGTTCAAGGCTTTGCGCAACCGCGCGATCGTTGCGCTGTTTCTGGCTTCTGGCGTGACTGCATCAGAACTCCGCCAGTTGCGCGTCGTGGATCTGGATGCAGCCGACTCACGCCCGACGGTATTTGTTGAGAAGCATGGTCCACGCCTTGCCAGACGCATTCCGGTGGAAGTGTTCGCGGTCGATGTACTGCGCGCATATCAAGATGCGCGACAGCGCCTGTCCTGCGCAACTGGATGGCTCTTTGTCTCTACGGGAGCGGGCAATCTAATGAAACCCAACACGCTGCTCAAATGTGTTCGAACGGCGCTGCGTGAGGCGGGCCTGACCGCTGCCGATGAGAGCCCGCGTCTGCTGCGAAATACCTATGGACGACGCCAGCTTATCGCCGGCAAGACCAACAAGCAGGTGAGCAGCCTGTTGGGCCTGTCAAGCCATCGCACGGCGACGCGATTGAGGCAGACGTTGGAGGGACCGGCAGTGCTCTGACCGCCCTCGTTGGTTCAGACGACGCCACGCTTTATCGATCTCGCCCAAGGCGGGTGGCACAAGGCCATGCCCTTCAAGCAAAACGGGCCGCTCGTCTCGTGGATAATCCAATGCCACCGGCGCGCGAAGCATGCACTCGCCGGTGGTAGCAATTTCGGTTAGCACCTTAGCTTCGATGCGGTGAATCAGGGCCCAAGTAAGCACACCCGTAGGCCGCGTTAATTCTGTTAATCCAGACGCCCTGTTGTTCAAAGGACGCATTCGTCAAATTGACAACTTTGTTTCTAGTCCGAACGACATAAAGTCGTTAATTCACCCCAGTCCGAATTAAAACTGTCACTTCGCATCGCGGATGCAGGATTTTATCGTTATGGCCTTGATTTAACTAAAAAATTATCGGTATCGGCCGCCGCGATCGAGCACGACGCGGTTCGCTTCAGCGCGGTTACGGCCAAAATTGCAGCTAATGCGATAAGAAAAGTTACCTATACAGCCGTGTCTTCGTACAAGATTTGCAGAGATCCGCAACTCCCAATGGCCATTTGCAACGGGCGCGTAAGATCCAATACGACCCAGTTCGGTCGTTCAACTTTCCACAGACCGGCCATCTATTGCTGTGAAGAGCAGCATTGAATCTTTGAATAAGGTGCGCTCTAGATTGAAGCAGAAGGCGGTGTCTTGTTAGATTTTCCGCCGGAGATCTCGTTGAAGCGATCACGCGCCAACTCGTGGCGGTATCCGAGCGTTCACGCAGTGTCGGGATAGGAACTTACCGCTGCACCAGGGTCAGCTTGACCCCGAGCCCGACGAACACAGCGGCAAAACTCCGGCGCATCCACTTGAGAACACCGGGACCCGAAAGAATTCGATCACGAACACTCGCCGCAAGAATTCCGTACACGACGAATACGACGAACGTCATCACCATGAAGACGAGCGACAATTCCAGCATGCGAAGCGCGACCCGGTTTTCGCCGCGATCAATGAATTGCGGCAGGAAGGCAAAGAAGAAGACCGAAAGTTTGGGGTTGAGTATATTCACCAGGATCGCGTGCGAGATTACATCCCGATCAGAATGCGCGGGGCTATCGAACGTGATCTTCAATGGTCCATTTTCATTGAGTGTCTTCCACGCCATGTAGAGTAAGTAGGCGACACCGGCGTACTTGATCGCTTCGAATGCGACGGCGCTCGCGTGCAGGAGTGCAGCCAGACCGGTCGGTGATCGTTGTCACCATGTGGGGGAGGATGCCGAGCGCGCAGCCCAATGCGGCGACGCGCGTGGGCGCGATGACCATCGTCAACGAAGATGATCTCAACCACTTCCGGATGCTTGATATCACCCGTGAACGTTTCATAAGTCTCCGTACCTAGTGCAGGTCGCACATGAAGGTCGCCAATAACCCTGTCGAGATCTATGGCGGCGATCGGGATGGCGAAAGCCATCGACATCGCGTTACACAGGTCTACAAGCGGATGAAATGAAGGTAGGTCTCCCCTTTGACGAAGCCGGCAGCAGCGCCTCCGAGGCGCAGCGATATTGTGTTGGCTTGAGGCCCATCTTTGCGAAAGCTCGCCGCCACGCCTGGATCTCTGGTAGATCGCTTTCTGTTGCTAGGGTCTGTTTTCATTTGATGAAATGTGTTTACATCTTGTCTTTTGCATGA
>LFJI01000235.1 GCA_001235855.1 Candidatus Burkholderia brachyanthoides | reverse complement strand
ACATACGTATGTATTTAAATACATACGTATGTGCGCTACAATGCAGCCGTATCGTAATTTAGACTAACGCCGAGAACCGGCCGCGGCCGTGGTTCTTACCTCCGCACGAACACTTGCGCCGCATGATCTTCCCGTTCGCATTCAGGTAACGTGCATCGCACTCATGGCGGCTCAGATTCAATCACACGCTCGACCGGCACGAGACCTCATCGCGAGCCCCTACGGGATGGCCGACCCACATGTTGAAGCCATCGTAGCGACGACCCTTCACACCCGGATAGCGTTGCTGGAATTCGGCATTGGGCATACTTGTGACCGAAACTAGCTCGCGGTCGCCGTAGCGCCGTGGAAGTATTTCATCGTCGCCATCGTGGTCTCCGAAAGGAAAGGGTGGGGCTATTTTTACGTAAATACGTAATTGCGTAAATATTAGATGGTGTTGGGCATGTCAGGCGATCAAGGGGACGCCCGGAAGTCGCACGCGGAGCGCAGAGCTGGCCGCAGGCCAGGTCGAGCACCGAACGGGTGAGGGCGTCAGCGCAGCGGCCCTTGACGGGCGGTCGTGCCGGTGTAGACGCTTCAGGCAAGGGGTGGGGTTGTGGGGGCTAACCCCGCACACCCTTGACGACAGAAGGCGACTCGCCCCTTCCCGCAGGGCGGGAAGGCGGGGGATGGGTGGGCTGGTAGGATGCGTACGTACATACGTATGCACAAACGTACGCGACAGATCGGGAACGTCGGCGATATACGACGATCAGGAAGGGGGGAAGAACGAGCTAAAACCGGCGCTGCGGCCGTCCGATTGTTGCCATACCCGTTCGCACTGTGGTGGGTGAACGAGCCGCGCAGCGTTGATTGGCATGCGCCAGAACAACAATCTAAACACCGGTTAATGGTGCGTGTAGGCGAAGTACGACCTTGCTGTTTCAGTCGTCCTGCAGGGTGCTTTGCCGCTCGAGCTTCTCGAACCAGTCGATGCGCTGCAGTTCCTTCGTGAGTGCCTTACCGTCGCGTGTGTAGAACACGATCCGATGCGGTTTCCCGCTGGTGTCCAACGCGACGCGGTAATCCGGCAGGGAATCGCGTTTGATGATGTCTCGCACGTCGGATCGGAAATGCCTGAGCGTTTGGACCGAGCCACTTTTCTGACGCAGGATCTCGATGTCGCATTTCCAGATCGCCTTGTCGCCGGCGTGCTTCCGCGCCAACTCGTACAGGCGCCGTTCTAGCGATTGCGTCAGCAGAAAGGTAGCGGCGATCGATCGTCAGCACCTCGTAGTGCAGGAATGCCTTGTAAAGCCATTCCGCGACGGTTACGCTGGCCTTCAGCACGCCCTTGCCGTTCTTGGTTCGGCGTGTAACCTCGTAGTCCTCGATCCAGCCGAAACCTCGTGTCTGCTCAACACCGCCTGTCGCGATGTTCGTCTCGATCATCGTCCCCTTCAGTCGACGAAGCATGTTGTCGTAGGCTTTTTGCCACCCGGATCTCGCTTGGTGCCAGTCAAGAACGCATAGGTGTCAATCTTGACGGTACGCGAGATAGGCAAGCCGACTTGCCGGACCTCGATAATTTGCGAGCCGATATACAGCAACAGGTCCTTGTCGAAGACGATGGCTGCGCCGAGCACCAACGGAATCACCCTGACCCGCTTGTGAGTCGAAGGGCTGATGCACTCGCGGACCTTCGTGTCCGGTCGCTTCGAGAGCGAGAACAGTGGAAACTCCATGCTGGCCAAGTCGTCCTTGGACCGGCCACTCAAGCATGTTCGCCGGGAACAGATTTGTCTATCTGTCTGCGTGTACGGTTTGTGTTGCCCTTTGGGCGCTAGTGTTGCTGCATTGATTCGGCCTCCTCCGGTCCTTCCGTCTTTAACTGATCTTACAAAGCGTGTACGGCCGTTCACGCATACGCGTAATCACGAGCCGAAAGACGTCCGCGCACTCGTGATCCGCATCCAGAACAGTCTGGAGCGTTCGAATATGCGTGCCGTCTTTCTAGCCCCATTTGCGAAGAGCGACAGGATAACCAAAGAGATCGCGGAACAGCCGCAGCTCGTAGAACCGGGTAGCTGACTCCCAGCGGGCGACGTGGCCTCGCTTGAGGTCGATGGGCGGAACAGCTATCATTCGGCTATCCAGTTCCTGCGCTCCTAGACGGGCTTTGGTGTCTGGTAGAAGCCCGGTTTGGTAGCCGCCAACCGGACTTCGCTCATTTCGCGTCAGTTAATTTGCCATATTTTGGCGGCTTATCCTATTTGCCCCGGTCAAGCGGCAACTTTCTCCTCTTCGAGGTCGCGCTCTTCTTCGGTGCCGTCCTCTGCTACCACGTCGACCTCGTCATCGTCGGTACCGGTCCAAACCGCCTCGGTTGCTCGCGTGTCGTACACCGTTACCGCACCATCCAGCACACAAAGTTGCACACGCACGACGAGGCCGCGACGATCGCCACGCTCCAGACTGCCATCGTCCCACGCGCGGCACTGGCTCCGGTAACTGTACGTCGGCCCATTCCACTCGGCTTTCGGAGTGAACGACCAGCCTTCGCACTCGCGATACTGGCCGTGGCTCATGCCGCCGTCGTTGATGAATTCCCGCCCGTTCAACATGAAGGTGGGGACGCTCGCGATGCCGTCGCTTGAGCACACCAGCTTGTCGGCGCAGTATGCCTTAGCCCATATCGAGCAAGGGGCCTCGATCTCCTGCATGCCGTCGCGGTAGCTGTCCCCCAAAAACGAGTCCCGCCATGGCAGAAAATCGATCGCGTAGTAATTGTCGACACCAACCAGCGCCGCGCGATCAGCGTGCCAACGTTTCGAACATGGATTGCGGCCGTCAACATGCCACGCACCACAACGCGGATCTTGTACTCGATCCCGTCGAACGAAGACTTCTCCATCTGTTGGCAATGCGTGACCCTCCGCGTCGGCGAAGCCAAGCCCGCGCTCGAAGAGCGAACGGCTCGGGCCAACGATTCGCTGCACTGCGCTGCGCGCCGTCTCGAACATCGCACAGTACTGATTCGTCGTGAACTGCGGATCAAGCCATGTCCCCGATTCATGCATCGTGAACGTGGCGATAGGTTCTCGCTGAAGTCGAAACCGAATTGCTCGCTTATGCCATTGCTCCTAGACGGTGAAAGAGAAGCCGGTAACTGATAGCCGCCAGTGGGACCGGCCCGCGTTGCGATGATGCTGAAAACATCACTGCATGGTTTCATTATAGTCTAGTTACGTACGTAAATACGTAATATATTGGACGTGTTCGAGGGTGTTTCGGCATGGCAGGCGGTCAAGAGGTCGCCCGGAAGCCGCACGCGGAGCGCAGAGCTGGCCGCAGGCCAGGTCGAGTACCGGAACGGGTGGGAACGGGGCAGCGCAGCGGTCCTTGACGGGTTGTCGTGCCGGTATAGACGCTTCAGGCAAGGGTGTGGGGGAAGGGTTCTCTCCCCCGCACCCTTGATGACAGAGGGCGACTCGCGCCTTCCCGCAGAGCGGGAAGGCGGGGGATGGGTGGGTACTTTTTAGAAGCCGGAGTAATTCGCGATGGTTGGATGTGAAACGATCGACGAGGCCGTGATTCGTGCGATATGTGCTCCCACTAAGCAAGCGTGTGCAGAATTACTCGGTATTTTCCGCTCGCGGATCTTTCGACGCGAACGATTGTATTGTATTCGATGTCGAGCCGGTTGTATTTGCACCATCGCACGGGCTCGAGGCTGCACGATTCAATCCTGGAACAGTTGTCTATGGTCGTGGTGTCGGGATCAAAACATGGACTCTCAATGATGGATCGAGCGCGTATCCACATAGACGCGAACTTACCTACGAAGATTTATCCGCAGAATGAATAGCGAAACACGACACGCCACCCAGCACTACCTTGGACTCGTCCTGCTTACTCTTCTGCTAAACGGGGTTGTGTGGTGGTACGCGTGGGGTGAATGGCACTGCGCGCCCATAAGCTACAGCTATGGTTCTTCGTGTACTGGCAGTCTCGCTTCGTGTACTGGCAGTCTCGGTGTTTTTGGTCAATTCTTCATCGTTGCCGGGACCGGGGGGGGATCGCCCTGATCTGGCTTTGTGTACTTTTAAGATGGTGGCGCGACCGGTAGGTCAATAAACGTACTCGCTCGATTTTTGGTACATACGGCGCGGTGTTGCGCCAACACGCGATGCACTGTACATAAGATCAGCGCTGACATGAGCCTTCCGATGCTCGCGAAGTGCATGGGCATTGTTCCTGTTACGCCGTGGTCGGCGGCTTCTGCCACCACGATCAAAGATGCGGAATTTATGCGCACGCTGCTGGTAGCTTTATGGGACGGTGCGGATACCACAGACATTTCATATCCCAACTGGCTCAGTCTTCTCTGAAATGTGGCATCACGGTGACCGGACCCCGCGAACTTGACAAACAACAGGGAGATAGAGCGATGGCAGGCGACGTGCATAAGCAACTCGTGGTGCTCGGCGAAAAGTGGTTGAAGCGACAGGGGTTCGCGGTCGTTGCAAGCGAGCTTGTCACGGGCGGGACGAAAGAGCAGGCCGACGTGATTGGCTTTCGATCGAACTGCTCGGCGGTGATTGAAGCGAAGGCGTCGCGCTCGGACTTTCTCGCTGATGCGCGCAAACCGCATCGTTTGGCCGGTGGGTTGGGCGTGTATCGCTTCTATCTGTGCCCGCCTAGTGTAATCGACATTGCAGACCTGCCAAAACGATGGGGGCTACTGTACGCGGATGGTCGCAGCGTGCGCGACGTAGTGCGGCCACTCGGGAACGCATGGCCGTCGTTCGGCGCGATGTATGGAGTGTGGCCGGACTTTCAGTATGAAGCCGATCCAGATGCAGAGCGCGGAGTTTTGTATTTCCATTGCGCGGCGTCGGTCGTTATCGCGTACGGACGAACAGTACGAAAAGCGGTTGTTGGAGGAGACGCGCCGTGCCGACCGGCTCGCGCGTGAGAATTTCGATCTAGCTGAGAAGGTCCAAAAACTGGAACTCGATATGTATCTGGTAAGCCGTGGGCTTCAATCCGACATGCAAAGCCCAGTGGAACTAAAGGCCGTGATACGTCGAAAGATTGCATAGAAAGCCGTAAAATGTGTTGCGTTGCTCGACGGCCGCTTTGTGTTGCGTCGAATCGACCCGCGAGCCTTAATCTACCGTCGATGGGACGCCAGAAAACGCAACACTGGCAAACATACCACTTACTTCGAATCTTGGTACGGAAGATCTGGCCGGTAAGCCGGTCGGCATGGATCAGATCAACCGGGCTCGCGAACTTTGCGGGCGTTCGGAAGCGTTGAACGCAAAGCTGGACGGGTTCCTAGGGTCTGTTTACATTCGATGAAATGTGTTTACATCTTGTCTTTTGCATG
>LFJI01000234.1 GCA_001235855.1 Candidatus Burkholderia brachyanthoides | reverse complement strand
CATGATCACCTTCGCTATAATCCATTGACCGCGCAACACCACCTTCCAAACTGATTACGTTCGCCGAAACGGCTGATCACCATCACCGAAATCCGCATCTTGATTGCCGATGCGTGCGGATCGTGCAAGGTCTCTGCCGCCAGATGCGCCACTCCACTCTCTTCGATGTCTGTTTCTTGTTTTCGGACATTCGCTAACCTCTCTGTTACGGACAATCCGCACGCGCCATGTGCGCGGACGGTTCGATAGTTTCCGAGAATCAACGGGTTCGCTCCATACGAAACGTCCTAACCATCGCTTTCAAATTTTGCGCAGAGCCGCCTCCACCGCCTCAACGAAATCCCCCCTAATCCTTCAGGGTCTTCTGCCTGACCAAACGCGCCGTCGGCGTTCCAGTAATCGGCACGATCCGGTTCGAGCGTGAGCGCTGCATCCATGCATTCGATCGCACATGCGACGCTCTTCTCTTGCAGCTATTTCTGGCCGAGAGCGAACTGTGCGGCGGCGTCTTGGGCTGAGGCAGGGAGTTTTGCATGATGGTCGAAGCAGAAGCGGGGCGCGTGATGTCAAGGCCGTCAATCAGTGCAGGAGGCGGCTCGTCTGCCGCCGTGTTCCTGTCTCGTCATGTGAGTCCGGCGGCCGTGCCGCCTCTATAATCGCCGCTATGCTCAAGCACTCAAATTCAGGCGGGACACATTGGCGTGTCGCACCGCGTCCTTCTCTCTCCGACGCGCAGAAAGACTGGCTCACGCGCGGCGGCTCGCTCACCGCGCATCTGCGCACACTAGGCGACGTCACAGTCGATGTCACGCGCGAGGCCGTCGATACGCCCTTGCGTGACGAATGGCGCGCGCTCGGCATCACACCGCGCACGCCGGTATGGACACGCGAAGTCGCGTTGAAGGTGGACGGCGTGGCCTTCGTCGTCGCGCACAGCATCGTGCCGCTTGCGCATAGCACCGGCATCTGGCAATCGATGCGCCGTCTGCACACGCGTCCGCTCGCCGAACTGCTGTATAGCGACAGCAGCGTGGTGCGTTCGGTGCTGGTGAGCCGGAGCATCACGGCGCGGCATCCGCTGCATCGGCTGGCCACGCAGCAAGCGGACGTCAGTTATGCGCTCGTCGCGCGACGCTCGGTGTTCGAGCGGCACGGCGCACCGCTGATGGTCACCGAATGCATGCTCGACGCGCTGTGGTCGAAGCTCGCTGTGGCGGACGAGACGAAGCGTCATCGCGAACATGCGCGCGCTTACGATCATCTGGCGTCGCATGCGAAGCGCGTCGTGCGCGGCGAGGCGAAATGAAGCTCGCAGGCTTTTCCGCCCGTTAGCGATGAGAACACGCACACGCTTATTCTCGGTAGCTTTCCGGGCGTGGCGTCGCTGCAGTGCAGTATTACGCGCATCTGCGCAATCAGTTCTGGCGGCTGGTCGGCACGGCGATCGGCGAGTCCCTGCACTAACTCGCTTACGACGAACGCCTGGAAACGCTGCTGCAACGCGGCATCGGCTTGTGGGCGTGCTCGGCCTGCGAGCGCGAAGGCAGCCTGGATGCCGCCATCCGTCACGCATTGCCGAACGACTTCGCCGTGTTTCCGCTCACGCTTCTCGAAGCTGCGCCCGCCGTGTGTGCTTCAACGGCAAGACCTCGGGTGCCCCCGTGCTGGACCGCGGCGGGATACTCGACGCTCGTGCTGCCATCATCCAGCGCGGCCAATAATTTATCCTTTCGCTCGACCAAAAACTGCGCGTCTGGCGCGACATGCTCTCCTTACAACGATAACGAATCTGATCAAGCGAGCATCGGCCGAAGCACGCGCGTTCCGCGGCAAAAAAGATAAGCACGACAAATACGAACGCCGCAAGCCAACCCGCCGCATCGAAGAACGTGACGACGATCTCGCCAACGCCCCACGCATCGACGCGCCGCGCAAGCCGCGTTTCGCGCCGGTGACGTTCTCGGAAGAGGGCGGCGTGCGCTATCTGCATTTCGGCACCGAGTGGACTCAAGGCGCGATGCGCATCCGCAAGCCGGATCACATCGAACTCGAATACGCGCAGCAGATGATGGCGTGGCAGCTGCCCATCGAGACACCCGAGCGCATCGTGCAACTCGGTCTGGGTGCGGCGGCGCTGACCAAGTTCTGCCATCGCTTCCTGAAGCGCGCGCGCAAACGCCGAGGCCGTCGAACTGAATCCGGCCGCCGTGATCGCCGCGCGCGCGGCGCGATGTTCGATCTGCCCTGGGACGACGCGCGTCTCACCGTCACCGAACAGGACGCATGGTAGTTCGTCAACGATCGCCGCAATCACAGCAGCATCGGCGCATTGCAGATCGATATCTACGACGCCACTGCGCGCGGCCCCGTGCTCGACAGCGTGCGTTTGTTTTATCGCGCGTGCCGGGCGTGTCTGACGCCGCAAGCAGGTGTGGTCACGATCAACCTATTCGGTGATCATCCGAGCTTTGTACGCAACATGCGTCATCTGAGCGAGGCGTTTGGCCGCCGCGTGATCGCGCTGCCGGAAGTGCACGACGGCAATCGCATCGCGCTGGCGTTCGCGGGCCCCGCGCTCGCCATTCCGTTCGATGCGCTCAACGAGCGCGCCAGGCTCATCGAAGCTGAACTTGGCCTGCCCACGCGCAAATGGGTCAAGGGGCTCGCGCAAAGCGCAGGCGTGTCGGTCACCGGCGTCTTCAGCATCTAAAAAGCACCAGAACAGCGCCAAGTATTACTAAAGCCTTTCACATCAGTGGATTGTTGGGAATTCACCCTGATTGATCGGTTTTTTTTCAGTCTCTATATTCAGTCTCTATACTCTCTTTGTTATTTTGGGGCGCTTTCAACAGTATGTCAACCGACGACCGGCACGTCTGCCGGACCGCATCGAATACGGCGTACACCTTCGTCGCGATGCCGGCGCTCGTGTTCGGCGCGGGCGCGACCGGCTTCTTCACGTTGCCCTACACCATCCTGATCTATCCGTTCGCGTTCGTCGTGTTTCCGAAGCTCTGGAGCATCGCGAAGCGGCACGGCTATGTGACGGCCGCCGACTTCGTGCACGCGCGCTACAATAGCCGCATGCTCGCGTTGGCCATCGCCGTGACAGGCATCGTCGCGACCGTGCCGTACATCGCGCTGCAACTGGTCGGCATCGAAGTGGTGATCGGCGCGCTGGGCTTCTCGACGCAGGGTCTGCTGGGCGATCTGCCGTTGATGATCATCGCGTTCGCAATTCTCGCCGCGTACACCTACACTTCCGGCCTGCGCGCCCCGCGATGATCGCCGTAGTGAAGGACGTGCTGATCTACATCACCATCATCGCCGCGATGATCGTGATTCCGGCGCAGCTCGGCGGCTTCAGCCATATCTTCGGCACGGTGCCGACCGGCAAGCTGCTGCTGAAAGCGCCCGATACCGCGAGCCTGAATGGCTACAGCGCGTACGCGACGCTGGCGGTGGATTCGGCGCTTGCGCTGTTCCTGTATCCGCACTCGGTCACGGCGATCCTGTCGTCGAACTCGGGCAACACGATCCCGCAACATGTCGCTGCTGCCGGCGTACTCGTTGGTGCTCGGCCTGCTCGTGCTACTCGGCTACATGGCGCTCGCCTCGGGCGTGAAGGACATGCGCCGGAATACGCGTCGTACTTCAAGGCCTATGGCGCGAATTTCGCGGTGCCGGCACTGTTCCTGCACTTCTTCCCGTCATGGTTCGTCGGCGTGGCGTTCGCGGCCATCGGCATCGGCGCGCTGGTGCCGGCGGCGATCATGTCGATCACGGCGGCCAATCTGTACACGCGCAACGTGCATCGCGAGTTCATCAACACGTCGATGACACCCGAGCAGGAGACCAATGTCGCCAAGCTCGCGTCGCGGCGCGGTCGTGTTCATTCTCGCGCTGTCGCTCACCTACGCCATTCAGTTGCAACTGTTCGGCGGCATCTGGATCATCCAGACGCTGCCCGCGCTGGTGCTGGGCCTCTCTATACGCGCGTGCTGGATCATCGCGGCCTGTTGATCGGCTACTCGGTGCCGGGCTACGCGGCCGTGTGGGCGTTGATCATCAACCTGGTGGTGTCGATCGTCGTCAGCGTGCTGGTGCGCGCGATGGGCCTGAAACGCTCGGAAGACCGTACGCGTCCGGAAGACTATCTGGACGTCGTGGAAGGCTGATCCGACGCGGTTCGCGAAATGCTGCTAAATATCTATAATAGATTTGGTCGTTGCGGGCGTTTTTCGTATGGCGGATCGAACGGCGTTTCGACCCGAACAGCGAGGATATTTTCCACGCGAGCGAACGATGCTTTCTCCGACTTCTTCCGCACTTCGACGTGGGCGTCTCGGGCGCCTGCTGTACGCGTTCGCGTCGCCGTATTTTCGCTACCGGCACGCAAACATGATTCACTCGGTGCGCGTCGCGCTCGGCATGGCGATGTCGTTTCTCGTAACTTCGGGCATCGACCTGCCGCACGGCGTGTGGGCGTCGGTGTCGCTGCTCGTCGTGGTGGGCGGCCTGCAGCATTACGGCAACATCCGGAAGAAGGCGGCGGAGCGCGCCATCGGCACCATGCTCGGCGCGGGTTTCGGGCTGTTTCTGATCCTCGTGCAGACTATCTTCGGCTCGCTGTTCCTGTTCTTCCTGCTGATGTCGGTGATCGCGGGCGGCTGCGCGTATTACGTCATCGGCAAGGCGGGCTACTACGTCGCGCTGCTCACGGCCATCACCATGGTCATCGTCTCCGGCGGCGATCTGGACGTCACAGCACCAGGCTGTGACGCACGGCCAACGTGCTGATCGGCATCGTGATCGCGCTGGCGTTCTCGTTCGTGCTGCCGCAGTACGCGATCTATTCGTGGCGCTACCAGCTCGCGGACAATCTGCGCGAGTGCGCGCGGCTTTACGGCGCGATGCTCGACGGCACGCCGCTGATCGCCGAGGAAACCGCGCGCCGCTTCTACGCGATGAGCCAGCGGCTCGTGCAGTCGCGCGCGCTGATGGAATCAGTCGCCAAGGAAACCGACATGCCGATCGCGCGGCTGGAGGAGATTCAGCGCCTGCATCGCTCGATTCTGGCGGCGCTTGAACTGCTGCTCGGCTCGATGCCGGCGGCGCGGGCCATTTCGCGCTCGCTTGCACTCCGCGCGAGCGTCAGGTGCGCCAGAGCAGTTGCTGTGCATGGCGCGGGCGCTGCGCTTTGGGCCCGTCGGGCTGCTGTATCGAAGCAACGATGCGTCGCTTCAGTTGACACAGCCGTGTCCCGAGCCGGAAGGGGAGTCGGCGGCGGCGCAGGGCATGCACTAATTCGCCATGCGTTTTTCGGAGCAGCTGGATTGCGTATTCCACGCCAAACCGAACGCTGATTCCACGGCAAAGCGAGCAGGGA
>LFJI01000233.1 GCA_001235855.1 Candidatus Burkholderia brachyanthoides | reverse complement strand
TTCGGCACGGGTTATCCACCGGGCCGCTCGCCTCTCGCTACAGAGGAGCGGGCGGTGGCCCTGTGGATAACCCTGCGCGATCTCGTTTCAGGACGCTCAGCGTGCCCACGCTAACAAAAACGTTGCCTTACCGTAGCACGAATTCAATTCCAAATAACTTATACGAATCGCACTCTTCAATAAATGGGCCCAGTCGGCGACGCCTGTTTCGATCTGAGAGAGCGAAGCGGCAAAGGCGGCGCGCTCTTGCCGATAAGGGTCCACAACGTCGCACGGTTCTCGGCGCAGCAATGAATAAACACGGCCGCGAGCAAAGAGATATCGCTCCAGCAACCAGAGCCGCTGCATCCGGCTCATGACGAGCATGATCTCGAAGATGCGCAACAGGTGCGGTTCCACCGTGCGGGTCAGCTGGATGTCCGTCGAGCGCGGCGATGCCCGCCGACGCGACTCGCGCGCCTGGAACGGCACACGCCAGCAACGCCGCCACCATCGGGCTCCTGCAAACGTTCCACTCGCAAACCACCAGAACCGATCCGATCATTTCGCCACCAGCCCCGTACTCACCAGCGGCATCAGCAAACTGATCACGCGGTTGAATCGCACCAGCCCGTTGCCATCGACATACACGATGTCCTTAGGACAAGGATCGAACTCCTGCGCGACCAACATCGCCACCGGTGAGCGGCTGTCGAGATGAAACACCTGCGGCTTGTCATCGCCGTCACGCGGACGGATCACGAACATCTGCACCGTATCCGCAGTGTTCGAATTGATGCTGCCGGCTTGCGCGATCGCATCGGCGAGCGTCAGACGTTCGTCGCGTTGCGGCAGCGCCGAGCCGGGCTTGTTGACTTCGCCCATCACTTACACGTTGTTCTGGTCGCGCGAGGTCGCGCGCAACAAATCGCCCGCCTTCAGATACAACAGAACAGAACAGCTTCAACGGATTTAGTTCCTATGATAGGATACGTGGCAGATTGATCCGATGCAACAACGTGTCGCCGCGCAGCAGCACCACATCGTTCTGGTCGGCGCTGTCGCGGAATCCGCCGGCGCGCGAAATCGCTTCGTAGAAGTTGGGCGGCAGATCCGTCACGGGGATCGCGCCAGGCGTGTTGGCCTCGCCATCCATATAGACTTCGCGCGACCGATACGACGCCATCCGCACGGTCACCTGCGGTTTGACTAGATAAGCGGAAAGCGCGGCCGTGAGCCGCTGCTGAATCTGATCGGTGCGCAGTCCCGCAACCGGCAACACGCCTGCATACGGAAAGTGCAGATTGCCGTTCTGATCCACGACGAAGCCCGCTGCCGGATCGCCTGGTTTAGGCGATGCCTGTCCTTGCCCCGTGCCGAGCGCGGCCGCGAATTCGGGGTGGTCCCAGACGACGATCTGCAACACGTCGCCAGCGCCGACCGCGCAGGTCTCCGGTACCTGAAACAGCCGCTTGGTCTGCGCATCCAGACGGTTCCGGCTGTCGGCGTCGAGCCGTTGCACGAAGTTGAGATCGATTTCCGTCACGGGAATCTTGGGCGTCGCCGAGGTGGCCTCGATGGTTGCGCCGTCGGTGCCGGCATCGCCCTTCGTCACGGGCATGTGCCAGCCCGGCACGAAGGCGCAGGCACCGAGCAGCGTGACGAGGGCGGCGCTCGCCATGCAGCGGAAAAAAGGACGCGCGCGCCCGCTTCGGAATCGCGCGTTCGATGGAGTACTTCATGGTCTGATCCTGCGCATCAATATGCATTGCTGTGAATCAAGCCGCGCGCCACGGTCGCCAGTACGATCCGCAGATCGAATGTGAAGGACCAGTTGCTGAGGTAGTAGAGATCGTGCTCGACGCGCTGCTGCATTTTTTCGACGGAATCGGTCTCGCCGCGCAGCCCGTTGACCTGCGCCCAGCCCGTTATGCCCGGCTTGATGCGATAGCGATGGATGTAGTCGTCGACGATGTCCTGATAGAACGCGTCGTATTCGATCGCATGCGGGCGCGGCCCGACGACCGACATGTCGCCGCGCAGCACGTTGAAGAATTGCGGCAACTCGCCGAGACTCGTGCGGCGCAGAAACGCCCCGACGCGGGTAATGCGCGCATCGCCTCGCGTCGCCTGAATGAGCACGCCCTCGTCGACGGAGTGGACGCGCATCGTGCGGAACTTGAGGATCTCGAAAGGCTGACCATTCGTGCCGCGACGCGACTGCCGGAACAGCACCGGTCCGGGCGACGAACATTTCACCGCGATCGCAATGCCGAGCAGCAGCGGTGCGAGCATGACGACCGCGCACGCGGCGAACACGCGGTCGAAGAGTGTCTTGATGGCGCGTGCCCGCGCGGTCAGCTGCATGCCGACGAGATTGATCGCAAACGTCGATTCGAGTCCCGGCACGTCGCCGCGAAATCGCGCGAGGCCGCTGAGATCCGGAATCAGGCGGATATCGATCAGGTCATGGCGGAACAGATCGAGAAAGCGCAACAGCGTCGGCTGATGCGTCAACGGCAGCGCGAGCCACAGTTCGTCGGTGCGATGCGTCCGCACATGCGAGGCGAAGGCGTCGACGTCGCGAAAGCGCGCGAGCCGTTCGCCGTCCGGAAACGTTTCGAAGTCGGTCTCGAAGCGAGTCGATCCTGAACGCACGGCCACGCAGCGCCTCGAACCGTTCGACGATCAAGGCGCAATGCCGCGCGTTGCCCACAACGGCGACGGAGCGAACCCGCGCCGGATGCATGCCGAAGTCGCGAACAAACCTCGCAAACACACGGCAGACGATCACACCCACCGCGCTCAGCGCGCTCCGGAAGGCGAATTGAATCAGCAGGGCGTCGCGCAGACGGCGACAGCCTCGACCGCGACCCAGGTGAACATGGACATCAGGCATTCGCGCAGCAGGGTGGGGCGCGACGCGGCCCATCGTCTGCGACTGGCGGACTTCGCCGACCACACGAGCAGCACGGCAAACGCGGTGGTCGCGCTGTCGCGTGCAGTATCTGCGCTCGTGCCGAACAGCCGATGCGCGACGATTGCGCTCGCCACCACGGCGAACGTTTCCAGAAGGCGAAGCAGCGCGTCGCGGTTGGGCGACATATCGGTCAAAGTGGGAAAAAGTCGGCAATCGCATAAGAGGACCGGGCAGGGGGTCCACGAATTCGTTATGCGCGCATTGGCGCGCACGGCGAGATGGCTCCCTCGGTTTTCACGGGAAAAAGCATATCGATCGTCGATCCAGCAACTGGACACGGAGCGTATTCGTCGTTGCGCACAGGCAGGCGATCGTTGCCCGACTCGGCACAATTCTTGGAACTGTTTCGATGTCTGGACAGGGAGCCGAAGTCTCTCGAAACAGCCGCCCGGCAGAAATATTCCGTATCCTAAATAAACTCGCGCACAGTAAATATTAAGGGTGGGCCGGTGGACCCGTGCGTAATGTCAACGAGCGCGCGATATGCGTGCAGCGATGTTTGGCGAAGCGAAAGGGAGCGTGAAGTATGCTGGAAGGTAAGCGCGACGGCAGCGATACGGCAACGAACCCTGAAAGGATCGTTGCCGCGTCGGCGTCTCAGTGAAGGGGGATAGGCAGAGGCTGGCGTGGAGCAAGCGCGCCCGGATATGCGCCGCTCAGATAAACATCAACCAGTTAAGCAGAAACACATTGACGATCAGCTGCGTCAGTGCCGTCGGCACCTGTGTCTTGATTACCGCGTTCTTGTCCGGCAACTCCAGCAACGCGGTCGGCACGATGTTGAAGTTTGCTGCCATCGGCGTCATCAGCGTGCCGCAGTAGCCGGAGAATATGCCGATTGCGGCCATCGTCGCGGGGTTACCGTGGAACACGCCGGCCAGAATCGGCACGCCGACGTCACCGCGGTCATCACCGGGAAAGCGGCGAAGCCGTTGTCCATCACCATCGTGAAGAGTGCCATGCCGATCACGTACACCGCCACTGCGACGAGCCGGTAACCCATGTTCACGTAAGCGGTCGTCACATGCGCGACCGCCTTGCCCACGCCCCGAGGCCCAGCATGCCGAGCATCTGCGGCAGCGCGGCGGCCCACGAGAGCGCGTCAATGAGACGGCGCGTCTCGCGCATCGACTGGCCGACGGTATCGCGCGTCATCATGCACGCAATCGCAAGCGCAATCACGCAGCCGAAGCCGAAGCCGGTCAGCGTCACGCTCTTCAGTTCGATCAGCGGCACGCCGCCGAACACCAGATACTTCGCGCCGAGCGTCAGGATCACCGTGACGATGGGAATGGTCAGCGCGGGCACGAACAGGCCGTTGCCGAGCCGCTTGGCGCTCTGGCGGCGCGTTTGTTCGGAGAGCATCTTCGGCTTCGCGCCGGTGACGCCGTCGAAGTCCGCGATCAGCGCCATCGCCACGGCCAGCACGCCGATGATCGGCACCGGAATCCAGTCGCCGATTAGAAAGATCAGCGCGTAAATCAGCCAGAAGCCGCCCGCCGTCAAACGGAGCGGATGCGACTTGTCTGTGAGGATTATGCCCGCGACGACCACGAGCACGATGCCGACCAGATAGAACAGATAGTTGATCGTGAGTGTCATGCCTTGTCTCCGGCGGCGTTGCGGGTGAGCGCGTCGAGATCGCGTGCGAGCTGGCGGTCGAGCAGCCAGAGACGGAAACCGTGGATCAGGAACGCGCAGATCGCCGTGGGAATGTCCCACACGGCCACGTGCATCGGTTCGACGACGATGCCCGCCTCCTTCAGGAAGGTGGTCATCAGCACGATCGCGCCGAACGCCACGAAAATGTCCTCGCCGAAGAACAGGCCGACGTTGTCGGTCGCCGCCGAATACGTGCGCAGCTTGAAGTGCGTCGCGTCGCTGAGCTTGCCGTAGCGCGCCTCGGTGGCGCCTTCGGCCATCGGCGCGAGCAGCGGGCGCACCATCTGCGGATGGCCGCCGAGCCCGGTCAGGCGGACCGCCGCCGTCAGCTCACGCACGAACAGATAGACGATCAGCAAACGCCCCGCCGGCGCCGCCTTGATGCCCGAAGCCCGAAATCCACATCTGCGCGCGTTCGCGCAAACCGTGCCGTTCGAGCAGGCCGATCACCGCGAGCGGCAACAGAATGATGAGCGGAATGTTGCGCGTCTTCAGAAAGCCGCTGCCGATGGCGGTCAGCATCTTGTTCTTGTTGACCGGATTGAAGCGCAGCACGAAACCCACGATGATGACGGCCACCCCGATCAGCGGCCATAGGTTGACTGCGGTTCCCATAAATTCTCCAAACGAAACAGGCTGTATGCCTCGACCGGGCGCGTGGTTTTTACTGCGTGCGGCTCTGCGGCCGCTTGCTTGCTAAAACGCCCCGGTGTTGAACTGCCCCCCAATCGTTGGACGCGCATCCAACGATTGGGGGGAGGGGTCATGAGCAGGC
>LFJI01000232.1 GCA_001235855.1 Candidatus Burkholderia brachyanthoides | reverse complement strand
GTGGGATTTGCACCCACTAAATTGGATTGCGCCCATGCTGGGCGCACAACGAAAACGGGCGCCGAAGCGCCCGTGCAAACGATCGAGGCAAACGATTCAGGCGATCAGAACGTATGCTCCGGTCCGGGGAAGCCGCCTTCCTTCACCGCGCGCACATACGCTTCGACGGCCGCGAAAATGTTTGGCTGTCCCTGCATGAAATCCTTCACGAAGCGCGGCCGCTTGCCGTGGAACACGCCGAGTATGTCGTGCAGCACGAGCACTTGCCCCGAACAGTCGATACCCGCGCCAATGCCGATGGTCGGAATCGCCGCCTGTTCCGTGACCTCGCGTGCGAGCAGCGTCGGCACCGCTTCGATCACCAGCAACTGCGCGCCCGCCTCCTGCAACGCGACGGCATCGCGCTTCATCTGCTCCGCAGCTGCTTCAGACTTGCCTTGCACCTTGAAGCCGCCGAACGCATGCACCGATTGCGGCGTCAGCCCGACGTGACCGCATACCGGAATCGCGCGCTGCACGAGAAAGTGCACCGTCTCCGCGAGCCATTCGCCGCCTTCGATTTTCACCATCGCGGCGCCCGCGCGCATCAGCCGGATGGCATGCGCGTAGGTCTCTTCCTTCGAGCCGATGGTGCCGAACGGCATGTCCGCGACGATCAGTGCGTTCTTGTTGCCGCGTGCCACCGACGCCGTGTGATACGCGATGTCATCGAGCGTGACCGGCAGGGTCGTGCCGTGCCCTTGCAACACGTTGCCGAGCGAATCGCCGATCAGCATCACATCGACGCCCGCTCGGTCGAGCAAAGCGGCGAAGCTCGCGTCGTAGCAGGTGAGCATCGCGATGCGTTCGCCCGCTTCGCGCATGGCCTGGAGTTTCGGGACGGTGATCGTCGAGCGATTCGTTTCCTGCAGATACGTCATGATCGTGTTCAACCAAGAAGAGCGCGCTCAGAGCTTTTCAGACCGATACGCCTTTGACAAAAAATTCCTTGCGTCCGCGCATCGATTCGATTCGCGCGACGAGCAGCGCGAGATCGTCCTCCGATGCGAGCGGATTTAGATTTTCCGCGTTCACGGTGAGCACGGGCGCACCATCGTAGTGATAGAAGAAGTCGTTATAAGTATCTGTCAAAGCCCGCAGATACGATTCGGATATTTGCAGTTCCATCGGCAGCGCGCGCTTCTGGATGCGCGAGAACAAGACCTCGGGACTCGCCTGCAGATACACGACGAGATCCGGCGCCGGCCCGCTCGTGCCGATGCGCGCCGCGATGTCTCTATACAACGCGAACTCGTCGTCGGCGAGCGTGAGGCGCGCGAAGATCTCGCTCTTCTGCGTGAGGAAGTCGGCCATCAGCGGCGTGTTGGCCGCGAGCATGTCGGCGGCTTCGCGCGTCTGCACGTCGCGTTGCAACGCGACGCTCAGTTGCGTCGCGAGCGCGTGGCGCGTGGTGTCGCGATAGAAGCGCTCGAGAAACGGATTGTCCTGCGGGCGTTCGAACAGCGTGCGCATGGACCAGCGTTCGGCGAGCAGCGTCGCGAGCGTGGTCTTGCCGACCCCGATCGGTCCTTCGATGGAGATATAACGATGCGGCGGCCGCAATTGCGGCGCGGTGACGATGAGTGGCGGAACGCTCATCGGCAAGTGTTTTTGGTTGAGGCGGTGCCGGCTTCGAGTGCTTTGGGCGCGCCGAGTACCATGCATTGACAGGCGGCGACTTTCTCGATACGCTGATCTGCAACGCCATCGATGAAGGCCTCCGCGCGGCCGCGTTGTGGGACGATGAGATCCGGCTCGAGTTCGATGAGCGGCACGAGCACGAAGGCGCGCTCGGTCATGCGCGGATGTGGCACGATCAGATCCATTTCATCGATGCTCGATGCGCCATACAGCAGGATGTCGAGATCGAGCGTGCGCGGCGCATTGCGATACGGCCGCTCGCGTCCGAACTGCTCCTCGATCGTGTGACACAGGCGCAGCAGCGAGCGTGCGGGCAACGAGGTTTCGAGCTTGACGACGCAATTGAAATAATCGTCGCCGCCGGCGTCGATCGGTGCAGTGCGATAAACGCTGGATTTCGCGAGCACCGTGATCTTGTGCTGTTGGGCGAGACACACGACGGCGTCTTTCAGGGTCTGGCGCGCATCGCCGAGATTCGCTCCCAGTCCCAGATAGGCAATCGTCATGGCAGAAGTCCTACGCGTGATCGAAGGCGGAAAACGGCACGCTTGCTTGCGCGCAAATCAAATTGCGCTTGGGTGAGCAGCAAACCGCTATCCGTTACTGTATATATCGAAAACTCGCGTTACTCGTTGTCCGCGCCTTCGCGTGTGTGCGATGCGCCGGAATCGTGTCGCTCATTTGAATCATGCGACTCGTTTGCTTCGGGTTGGCCGGATGACGCGGCATCGCCCGACTTGCGCTTCGCGTTGCTGCGACGACGGCGCTTCTTCGGTGCGCTGCGATCCTTGCCGTCTTGCGCGAGCATCGCTTCACGCGCCGCGTGATCGCCGTCGATGAAGTCGGTCCAGCACTGGCCGATCTCCGCATCGAGCTCACCCGATTCGCAGCGCAGTCGCAGGAAATCATACGCCGCTCTGAATCTTTGGTGTTCCAGCACCTTGAACGCGGTGCGGCCGCGTTTTTCGAGGCGCTGCTGAAGACCCCAGATCTCGCGCATATCCGACGAGTAACGCTTGTGGATGGCGAGCTTCTCGGTCTGCATGTCAAGCACGTCGTCCATCGCGCGATGAATGGCGGGCACCGGATATTCGCCGTTCGCGGTGTACTGCTGCCAGCGCGTCTGCACGTCGTGCCACAGAAGCGTCGCGAACAGAAAGCCGGGCGACACGCCCTTACCGGCGCGCACGCGTTCGTCTGTACTGGTCAGGGCGAGCGTGACGAACTTCTCGCCGTGCGGCTGTTCGAGCACCACATCGAGCAGCGGCAATACGCCGTGATGCAAGCCCTCCTGACGCAGCCGCGTGAGACACGCGAGCGCGTGACCGGACAACAGCAGCTTGAGCATCTCGTCGAAGAGACGCGCGGCGGGCACGCTGTTGAGCGCATCGGCGAGTTCGGTGATGGGCGCGCGCGTGGCGTCGTCGATCTCGAAGCCGAGCTTGGCCGCGAAGCGCACCACGCGCAGCATGCGCACCGGGTCTTCGCGATAACGCGTGGCTGGATCGCCGATCATGCGCAGCAGGCGCGCGCGGACATCGGCCATGCCGTCGTAATAATCCAGCACGGTTTGCGTGGCTGGATCGTAGTACATCGCGTTGATGGTGAAGTCGCGGCGCGTGGCGTCTTCGTGCTGCTCGCCCCACACGTTGTCGCGCAAGACGCGGCCGCTCGCATCGACGGCGTGCGTGCGACTGTCGAGTTCGCCGCGTTTCAGACGACGCGGCGGTTCCGGCGACGGTTCGGCAGGCGTATCGACGAGCGCGCGAAACGTCGAGGTCTCGATGATCTCCTGCCCGAACTGCACGTGCACGATCTGAAAGCGCCGCCCGATGATGCGCGTGCGCCGGAACAGCTTCTGCACCTGATCGGGCGTGGCGTTGGTCGCGACGTCGAAGTCCTTCGGCGGGATGCCGAGCAGGAGATCGCGCACCGCGCCGCCGACGATGAACGCGCGATGTCCCGCGTTCTGCAAGCCTTCGGTGACGCGAATCGCGTTGCGCGAGATCAGTGACGGATCGATGCCGTGCACGTCCGACGAGAGGATGACCGGCACGTTTGGATCGCGCCGGGGCGTGGCCGCCGTCTTCTTGCGCGTGCTTTTGCGCGCTGGCGTTGCTTCGGCTTCGGGTGTTGCCGTGGGAGCCTCGGAGGACTCGGCGCTTTCCTGTCCGAACAGCTTGCGGATGAGTTTTTTAATCACGTGTGTCGAAGAGATTCAGAATGCGCCAGCCTTTGGCTTGCGCATGCGTGCGCAGCGTGTCGTCGGGATTGGTCGCGACGGGATCGGTCACGCGCTCGAGCAGCGGAATGTCGTTATGGGAATCGCTGTAGAAATAGCTGTGCTTGTAATCGTCGATGCGCTTGCCGAGCGACGCGAGCCATTGCTCCACGCGCACGATCTTGTTCTCGCGATAACTCGGCGTGCCGGTGAGCCGGCCGGTCAGCGCGCCCATCGGCTCGTCGCCGACGGTCTCCACCTCGCAGGCAATCAGCGTTTCGATGCCGAAGGCTTCCGCGATCGGCGCCGTGATGAACGCGTTGGTCGCGGTGACGAGGCAGCACAGGTCGCCGTTGTCCTGATGCTCGCGCACCAGCTTGACGGCCGCCGGCACGATGCGCGGATTGATGACTTCGCGCATGTACTGTGCGTGCCAGTCCGTCAGCTGTTCGCGCGAGTATTTGGCGAGCGGCGCCAGCATGGCGTGCAGATACGCGTTGATGTCGAGCACGCCTGCCTTGTAGTCGGCGTAGAAGGCGTCGTTCTGATGCGCGAAACTATCCGCATCGACGATGCCGAGCTTGACCATGAAGCGGCCCCATTCGTGGTCGCTGTCGGTCGGAATGAGCGTGTGATCGAGATCAAAGAGGGTGAGGTTCATGGGAGCGCATTTTACTTGAAGCGGGTCGGATCGTTATCCGAAGCGACAAAGCCGCCGCCGGGCGCGGGCGATGCGTAAGCGTCGTCGGCAAACGGCAGGCTGCGGGTTTTGTGCAGCACGTCGCGGATCAGGCTCGTGTTCACCGCGCGCTTGGTTTCGAGCGAAAAGCGGTCGAGTTCGTCGAGCAGCGCCATCAGGCTCGGCATGTCACGGCGATAACGCCTAAGCAGATAGTCCGGTACGTCTTCCGCGAGCACGAGGCCGCGCTCGTGCGCCGCGTGCTTGAGCACCGCGGCCTTCGATTCATCCGATAGCGGCTGCAGGTGAAACACGAGGCCCCAGCCGAGCCGCGTGCGCAGGTCGTCACGCACGTCGAGCGCGATGGGCGCGGCGTTGCCGGCCGCGACCAGCGCGGCGGCGGGCGTCGCGCGCACTTCGTTGAAGAGATTGAACAGCGCGATCTGCTGCGCGGCGGACAGGCGATCGCAGTCGTCGACGGCATAGAGCGTTACGCGCGGATCGAAACCGAAGGCGTGCAGCGCGCTTTGCGGGCCCAGAAAGCGCGCCGTGCCGTTTGCTTCGTGCACCAGCGCGTGCAGCAGATGGCTGCGCCCGCTGCCCGGCTCGCCCCACATATAGAACGTGCGATCCGCGAGCGGAGCGGCCGCGAGGGCGCCTTCGAGCTCGCGCAGGCGCGTCACGAGTTCGTGATTGCCGGTTGCGAAGAAATTGTCGAAGGTGGCAGGCGGCGGCGTGCCGAGATCGAGCGTCAGTTGGCGTTGCACGGCGCATTGACTCAGGTTATTTGTTACCGAGCGAGGCTCGTTGCCTCAAGTATT
>LFJI01000231.1 GCA_001235855.1 Candidatus Burkholderia brachyanthoides | reverse complement strand
GCGTCGCCGTCCCTCCATCTTACTGCTCGGTTACGCGTGGAATTCGCGCTCGGGCCACTGCCGGCCAGTACCGTGATCGCGCTGAAGAGATCCGCACCTTCCAGAACACGGCCTTCACGAGCACGGCGTTCGAACATCGGCGTGTGAGCGTCGCCTCGATCGACGCCCACGGCATACGCGTGGCCAGTACCGCCAGCGGGTGGCGAAGGTCGATCATCGTATCCAGGCGGTTGCGAAAAAAGTCCGGTGTACTCATCGGCCAGGCCTCGCAAACTTCCAGGAAACCGATCAGATCAATATCGTTTCTGGGAGTTCGCCAAACCACGACTTCCCTCCAACGTCTCGCCGTGCCTGCCTCGGTTACCTTATGCAGGGACGACTAAATATGTTTTCGATCGCCTTGATCCGCTCCTCGATCTCTCCGGTCCATTGTCCAATGCTGTTAAGTCGCTACGTCTGCTTGACATCCTTCGTTACGTCCTTGGTAGCAATTGTGCGCTACTAAAATGCAAGCTTATTCGGAAAGATCCCGGAACTCGTGGATACGCAACACATCAAGACTATTTGTATTGGCAGTGGCTCAACACTCATCCAGATAAACTGTGTTCAATCGCGATAAATCTCTACGACACCGATCATCGGTCGGGTAGCATTGCTTTCTACCATGGTCATCATCAATCGTTGATAGCCGGTCCTGGCAACAACCCAGGTGGCGACTGGGATCTTGAGAAGATTGACACATCAAAATGTGTAATTCCGACGCTTAAAGCGGGAGACGCTTTGTTGTTTCACTCTCTAGTCCCACACTTTAGTGGTCCAAACGTTGGTGACGCTCCCAGAGCAATGCTGCTGCCTTCTGTGTCTCTGATGATCAGGATCTTTACGAAAAATATTAGGAACGGGAAGTCCGTCGGCGTTGTAGCGAAATGGTCGGGTTCGAGCGATTTTTCGCGCGACTGGCATCAACGCCGACGGCGTAAAGCACCGAAACGTGTCGATCGGGTTGTGGACAGTGCCTAATCGGAAAATGAGGCAGCCGATTCCCAGCGCTCATGTGCGATGATTACATGTAGTCGGGCTGACACCAAACGAGGCAGTGGCGGGATAATCAACCCAAACTAGACACATAAGGAAGGAAAGGAATGAAAGCTGGGAACGAAAAAGGTATGTTGATTCGTGGGCGCTTCGAGCAGCAACTTACTCATGTTATGGAGCAGATCAACGCATCCATCTTGTTCGATCAAAAGATGGCTATGCAAGACATTCGGGGATCGCTTGCACATGCCGAAATGCTCTATCGTCAGAAAATCATCTCCAAGAGTGATTTGGACGCTATTAGAAGTGGCCTCGAAAAAATTCGTGAAGAGATTAAAGACGGCCGTTTCGAATTCTCTTTGTCCCTTGAAGACATCCATATGAATGTCGAATCGCGGCTGCGCGAGTTGATTGGTACACCGGCCGGCCGGTTGCATACTGCTAGAAGTCGAAACGATCAGGTCGCGACTGACTTCCGTCTCTGGGTAAGAGATGCGCATGATCGCGCGCTCGTACGCCTTTCTAACCTCTTAGAAGCGCTTCTTAACTTGGCCGAGCCGAATGTGGCAACAATAATGCCCGGATACACCCATCTGCAGAGTGCGCAGCCGGTTACCTTCGGCCACCATTTAATGGCTTACGTCGAAATGTTCGGCCGGGATCGGTTACGCTTACGAGACTCGCGTGCGCGAATGAACGAATCTCCTCTTGGAGCGGCTGCGCTTGCGGGTACATCATTTCCAATTGACCGGGATTTTAGTGCTGCGGCGTTAGGCTTCGAGCGACCGATGCACAACTCGATGGACGCCGTATCGGACCGAGATTTTGCAATAGAATTTTTGTCAGCGGCATCGCTGACAATGGTGCACCTCTCACGTCTCGCGGAAGAGATTGTGCTTTGGATGTCGCCACAATACGGCTTCGTCAGTTTCTCCGACGCTTGGACGACGGGCTCGTCGATCATGCCGCAGAAGCGGAATCCAGATGCTGCAGAGCTTATTCGGGGCAAGACGGGTCGAGTAACGGGATCGCTAGTCGGTCTGCTGACGATGATGAAGGCGCTTCCGCTCACCTTCTCAAAGGATATGCAGGAGGATAAGGAGCAGACGTTCGACACGGCTGAAACATTGGAATTATGTATTGATGCAATGACGGGCATGATAGGAGATCTCTCGCCTGTCGCGGAAAAAATGCGAGCAGCAGCGGGAGCATCCCATGCAACAGCAACCGACCTCGCCGACTGGCTGACTCGTGAGTTGGACATTCCTTTTCGAGAGGCGCACCACATCACCGGTCGAATCGTTCGTCTTGCGGACGAGATCAATTGCGGGTTGGAATCTGTTCCGCTAGATGCGATGCAGCGGATTGACAACCGTATCAATGACCGAGTTTTCAGTGTGTTACGCGTGGAGGATTCAGTGTATTCACGGCGTAGTTTGGGGGGAACTTCTCCGGACCGCGTGCACGATGAAATTCGTCGTTGGCGCGGAGCGCTATCTGACCGATGACTTTCTGACAGCACGCTTCAGGAGAAGGCGATCGCGTATCCGGAGCGATCGTCGCCGTGCTCGAGGTGGCACGGACCAAACTGGTACGCCTCTGGCGCGGCGCGCGGGCCTGGTGCTCAGGCAAGCGTATGAGCGTGAAGGCAAGCGGCTGCGTCGGCGCGCCGGGGGTTACGCGCATGCAAAGCAGCAGTTCAGACGCCTGCGTCGGGTGCTCAAACGTCAGCGCACGGTGTTGGGCCACGTGTTGCGCGACATCGAACGCAAGAGGTCCGGGCTCCCGCTCGAGCAGCAAGCGTCGCTGACGGTTTGGCTGGAGCGGGCGTGGCGCATCTGCCGTCAACGCCCGAAGGACAAGATGGGCCTGAAGGTATTTTATGCGCTCGCCGCTTTGTTCGTCCTCGACAACTCCCTCGCCCAATCACATGCACACCTCGCACCCGCTTTACCCTATGGGCCCAGCACTGGCGTCAAATACCCCTTCGCCGGTCGAATTGAATTCTGCAGGGCCGACTCGAGACTCGATAGTCGGACCTGCAAAATTCAATTTAGCTCGAAAGTGCTCAACGACGTCGCAGTCTGAAGCGAAACGATGCGCGGCTCTCAGCTGGGTTTACACGGTGCATGAGCGACGGTTGTAGGGCGATGGTGCAACACAGCCATGAGAGAAGAAAAAAATGCCGAGCCAAAAGGCCTAGCCGGATGATCACACGCAGCAGCCAACGCAAGTTGTAGCCGGCCGCGCAGAGTACGGTGTTGAGCGCATCGCTGGTTTGCCCTTTAGCCGGCAGCGCTGCATCCGGTGATCCTGCTTCAGATGACCGATGATCGGTTCGATTGCCTGACGGCGTCTCAGCCAACGCCTTTGCGTATGGCGCTCGATTTGTTCAGCCAGCGTGTGTGACCATCGTAAGGGTTTCCCGGAAATGCCCGTGCACCAATAATCAAGCCTTGTTTCGCGGTGGTTGCGAGAACTTACCTTCACTCCGAATTTGTAGGGCTGTCGCGCCTTGCCTTTGGAGATGCATTCGACCTCTGGCGCATGCAAAGCATCGAGCTTGTTCTTGTCTTTCGGACGCTGCCGGCAGAAGATACGCTAGGCCCTCTCCAGCCAGGTCTGCAAGGATGCCTGTCGCTCACCGGCGGCGTCTGACAGCTTGGCGTGTGCATAGCCGCCGGCGCGGCGCCGCAAGCGCACTAAATTGGTCGGATCACACGGCAAGCCGGGCTGGAAGTACTCCTCGCCGCAGAAGTATTGACGTTCCCCGCCCAGCGTTCGCATACCGACTCATCGCTCTCGTTGTAGGCATGCTTCAGATAGAGCAACCCGACCATCAGCCGAATCGGCAACCGGGGACGCCTCGCAGCACTGACGCCCACGCCCGCGAGTTTCGGTGCCATGCTAAACAGATCGAGTGCTTCACTGACCCGGCTCTCACGAGCACGTCGTTCGAACAACGGTGCCAAACTCGCCTCAATCGACGTCCACGGCATACGCCTGGCAAGCACGGCGAGTGGATGGCGCAGGTCGATCATGGCGTCCAGGCGGCTGCGAAAGAAATCGGGCGTGCTCATCGGCGAGGTTCCGAACTCCCAGGATTCCCTTCAGATCGATATTGTTTCTGGAGTTCTCGACAACACTCGTCTCCGGCAAACCCTTGCCATACTTGCCCTCGGCTCATTCTGAAGGATTGGCTAACGACTCCCCCGTAATTTCGACATTGTCGATACGCTTTCGACACATCATCATCAGCGGTTCACTTGCGTTCGTCTCTTCGATTCGTACCTGATCGGGTCTCGCCCGACCGTTTCCCAGATCGTGCATCACCACGTCTCTTAAACGCAGCAGCAGTGGGTGGTTTGGTGTCTTCGCCTGTACGCCGACCCCGAGGGGCTGTCCCTCATCTCTCATGCAGCATAGCTGCTCAGAAGAATTGCTCCTCCTTCTTCGCGCCTTCTTGGCGCACAGTCGTCGGCGTAGTTCACGACTTTCGCCTGATGTTATCAGCATAGCCATGGCAGTACCAAGCCAGCATGAACCGGCGGAAGTACAGATTTGAGCGCAATGGTGAGATGGGCGATCCCTGTGGTGTGCCCCGGTGCCGGTCCTTCGCTTCCGTTGATCGGCGTTTGCCTTGCGGCGTACTTTCGACCACTGGCACGTTGAGCCAATCCCGAATCACGGCGAGCACCGAACCGTTCGCAATGCGACGGCTCACGCAGCGCATCAGGTCGCCATGTGGAATAGTGTTGAAATAATCGGACAGATCCGCGTCGACGACCTCGCGCGCACCCCGATCGACAATGCCGAAGTGAATGCGACGCAGCGCCATCTTCGTGTCAACTCCCGTCCGGAAGCCGTATTGCCATTTGAACAAGTCCACTTCGAAGATCGGACCTGCCACCATCAACACACAGCCATTTGAACCACCCGGTCCCGGATCGTCGGGACGGTCAGCGCGAACTGCACAAGCGCTCAACGAGCATTTGGGTTGGGCGGAGATCTGTCATCCATTTCATCCGCTTAAGGGCCAACGCTGGTGCTGAAGAGGCGACGCGTCTCGGGTATCGAAACGCTGATCGTGGGTCACGCAAAGCGCGGTAGTTTCAGCATTCCCCGCGAATGGAGCGATTGGGGCGCGCCGGTTGCCGATCCGCAGGCCCCGGCATGCTGCTCTGGATCGGGTCGCCCTGATCGAGCAGCTCACCGCGTCAGCTTCTACGAACTCGCCCATCAAGGGAGCTTGATCAATGAACATTCGTGACCTACACCATCAGACCAGTTAATTACGTGGTCTGCCAATGGCAGATATTCCGTCCCCTCCAGCCTCCGCAAACAACGCACCGAATTGCTGCGGCAAATGCCGGC
>LFJI01000230.1 GCA_001235855.1 Candidatus Burkholderia brachyanthoides | reverse complement strand
CGCCGTGCTCGCCTGCGCCTTTGGAGCGCTGCTGAGAATGTGAACAGAACCTAGAGCTACACGAATTAAATTATTTTGGGTGACCTACAATCCTCATCCCAATCTTCTATCGTGTTGCCAGGCATCGTTTCCGCATGTTCGGTTTTCCTGGCGCACGGTAGTTATCCACAGTTCGCTTCGGCCATCTTCGTGAGTATTCGCACGCTTCATTTCAGCTTCACCCCTACTACGTTCGTGCATGACTATGGGATGCAACATCGCCGTGTCGGTTTCAATAACCGTGCTCGGCGTATAGTGTTGTGTTCGTCATGGCTTCCCATGACGATGCATTTGCTTATCGCGCAAGCCTCGAGCGACGTCACGACAGCACGAGTTCCAGTTCGCCGACACGGTCGATGGAACCATGCACCATCGGCGGGTCCTTCGACCCGATACGCACCCACCCGTAAGAGCCCGTCGTGATGATCCAGAACGGCTCGACGGTCAGCCCCATGCGCGAACAGTGATTGACGAGCCAGACGAGCAGTTCGCGCGGATCGCCCGCCGGATTGCCGAGCGCTTCCGGCGCGATTGAAAGTCCGTCCAGCGTGAATTCGAGGCGCGGAGCGAGAAAGTCGAAGCCGGGTGCGATCGTCTCGTACGGCTCCATGCCGCTCACCACGAGCGCGCCGTTGTTCTGCGAGTCGGCGAGTTGCGCGAGCGGGTCGAGATTAGGCCATTGTGCGAAGCGGCTATCGACCACTTCCAGCGCGACCGCCATGCGGCCGATCGCCCCCCAATACTTCATCGCGCATGTAAGGATCGCTGCGCGGGGCGGCAGCGCGTAAGAAAAGCGGAACGCGATCTCCAGTTCCACCAGCACGCGAAAGAAAGCGTCGAACGGCAGCCGTGCTGGTGACGCATGCACGAGTGAGGCGTCGATGGGCGCGCCGATGCGCGCGTCGGCTTCGCGCAGCGCTTCGTGCTGAATGGTGTAGGCCGTGGGCGCATCGGCGGGGATGTCGCCCGGCTCCAACGTGTCGATCAGTCGATGCTGGCGGCGAGCTTCCACGAGCTTCGCGGGCAGTGTCGATCCGGTAATGTCGATATCCTCGTTCTAACGGTGATGCATCAGCGCATCAGTGTACGTACGGGTTATCGGACTGGTGTTGGTCACGCGCGGATTTCTCCGATGCCCGCGCGTACCATTGGCGTCGTGCGATGACGCCGCTTAGAACGTCTCCCAGTCGCCGCGCCGGCGCTGGCCGTCGCGACCGACTTCGGCGCGGGGGCCGCGACGGGCTTTGCCGCCGGAGCTGCCGATGCCGTGGACGCGGCCGACGCCGCAGGCCTAGCTCGCTGCGCACGCTGCGGTTTGGCGCTGGTCAACGTGACGCGCGGCACGATAACCGGCTTGGCGAAAGCAAGCGGCGCGTGTTGCCGCTCATTTTGCCCGTAAGTAATGCGGTCGATCAGCGTCTGCGCGGCCATTTCGCCCAGCGTGTGCACCGATTGTCCCCCGGTCGAGAGCGCCGCGGGTAAGTGTAGCGCCGAGAGTTCGGCGTCGTCGAAGCCGATGATCGAGCAATCCGCCGGCACGCTGATATGACGCTCGACGCGCCGCACGCAACGCGCCGATGCCCATCATGTCGTTGCACGCGAAGATCGCGGTCGGCTTCATGCTGTCGAACAGTTGCGAGGCGGCCGCGTGACCGCCCGTCGCGGAGAAATCGCTTTGCTGGATCGCGTTCGGCTCGATCTCGACGCCGCGCTCGGCCATCGCGCGGATGAAGCCGTGCAGCCCCATGGCGCTCACAGCGGTCGCGACGGGGCCGGTGATGCAGCCGATCTGCGAGTGCCCTAGTTCCAGCAGATGACGGGTCGCGAGATAGGCACCCTTTTCATGGTCGATCTGGACCAGATCGCAGGTCAGCCCTTCGATGTTGCGATCGACGATCACGAGCGGTTCGCGCGCGTTCGCGAGACTCTGCGCGAGCACCGCGTCCTCGCTCGCCGAGGCGATCACGAGGCCGTCGATGCACTTTTCTTGCAGCACGCGCAGATAGTTGCGCTGCTTGGCGGGATCGTCGTCGGAGTTGCAAAAGAACAGGCAATAGCCGTTCTTGGCGCAGTCGTCCTCGACGCCGCGCGCGAGTTCCGCGAAGTAAGGGAAGGGTTGGTCGGTTGGTCGCGTTCGGCACCAGCAAGCCGATCGATCGTCGTGGTGGACTTCGCCTTGAGCGAGCACGCAACCACCAACGGCACGTAATCGAGTTCACGAATCGCGCGTTCGACTTTTGCCCTTACATCGGCCGAGACCGGCCTCGAATTGTTCACTACATGGATACCGTCGTGAACGACACTCCGGCAATCGCTGCCACGTCCTTGACCGTCGCCATACTTCGTCCTTCTATCGTTTTGGTCTGACTGCTTTTTTGGATGATGAGGCGTTCGGCAGCCCACGGCCCGTGCGCCAGTTATTGCCTCCCCGTAGTCCGGCTTATCCTTTGGTTGCCGGGCGATGTCGCACGAACCGTCGCGCCCCATCTCTATGTGCTGCTACTTCCTGCCTGCGCTTTTGCCTCTTTTCACTGCCCTGCACGCTTCGCCCCGTGCGAAACCGTTACCACCAACGTTTTACCACAAGTATCTGATTTAACACGTTCATTTCCTCGAAACGCGCTCAACCCCGCTTACGCCTGCTGCGATATGTATCCAACACCACGGCCACGACGATGACCGCATCCGTGATGATGCGCTTGATCGGCTCGTTTGCGCCGATCTGCGCCAGCCCCGCCGCGAGCACCGAGATGATCAACACGCCGAAAAACGTGCTGATCACCGAGCCGCACCCGCCCATCAGGCTCGTGCCACCGATCACGACCGTCGCGATCACCTGGAGTTCCAGGCCGGCGCCCGCGTTCGGATCGGCGGCTTCCAGTCGCGAAATCTGAAACAGCGCCGCGAGACCGACAACACGCCCATCAGCGCGAACACGATCACCTTGTAAGGCCGCGGATTCACCCCGCGAGTCGGACCGCTTCGCTTCCTCATTCGTCCCGATTCCTACCAGATATCGGCCAGAAATCGTCCGAATCAAGACCAGGTGCGCCATAATCATTATGGTGACAGCTATCAAGAATAGCCGGAGAAATGCCGAAGGCGATCGGATTCGGCAGAAAATCAAAGACATCGCCGATTATACGCGGTGCGCGAGTTGGTCATCTGATACGCCACGCCGCGCGCCGCCTCCAGCGCCCCGAGCGACACGATGAACGACGGAATTGCGCCACGCGACCGTCACCAGACCCGTCATCGCGCCGGTCAGCGCTGCCGCCACGCCGATCAACGCGGACGGAAATGCCGGCCAGTGCCACTTCAGCGCCACCACGCTCACGACCGACGCCCCCAGCGTCAGCACCGAGCCCACCGACAGATCGATGCTCGCGATGATCAGCACGAAGGTCATGCCCACCGATATCACCACGAGATCGGGAATCTGATTCGCGATCGTGCTGAAGGTGTCATAGGTCAGGAAGTGCGTGCTCAGCACCGAAAACAGCGCGATCATCGCGGCCCGCGAGCCCCAAATAGTTCGAAATTCCCAGCCGCGTGCCGACGCCTTTCGTGCTTTTCGGGTGCATCGGCGGGAACGTTGGTTTGATTCATTGTTCTCGGTTCCCGTTGGTGTTGTCCGGCATTTCCGGTGCTTTGGCATCCGGCGCGAGCGGTTCGTGGAGGATCGCCTCGCGCTTCGCGTAGCCCGCGAACGCGGCCACGAGCAGCGCGTCCTGCGTCCAGGTCGCGCGCTCGAATACGCCCGTCATGTATCCCGCCGACATCACGCCGATGCGGTCGCAGATCAGCATCAGTTCGCGCAGATCGCTCGACACGACGACGAGCGCGCGGCCCTCGCGAGCGAGCGCGCCCATCAGCCCGTAGATGTCGAATTTCGCGCCGACATCGATGCCGCGGGTCGGTTCGTCGAACGGCAGCACGGTGCAGTCGCGCGCGAGCCAGCGGCCGATCACGACCTTCTGCTGGTTGCCGCCCGATAGCTCCGACACCGCCTGCACGGGCCCGGACGTGCGGATGCGCATCGCGTCGATCTGGCGTTGGGCGAGCGCGGCCTCGCGCCGCGTATCCACGATGCCGTGCCGCGCCACCGCGCCCACATTGCCGAGCGACACGTTCGCGGCGATCGGCAGGCTCAACAGCAAGCCCTCGCCCTTGCGGTCTTCGGTGATCAGCGATGCCGTTTTTCACTGCATTCGAGGGTGACTGCACGCTCACGGGCCGCAACGGCTGCCCGTCGCGGGCAACGGAGACGGTTCCCGCATCCGCGCGATCGGCGCCGTAGATTAGGCGCATCATCTCCGTGCGGCCCGCGCCGATCAGTCCGCTCACGCCGAAAATCTCGCCCGCGCACACGTGGAACGAGACGTCGCGCACCACCGTGCTGACGGGTCATGCCGACCACCTTCAGCACGACATCGCCGATCCTGCGCTCGCCCAAGTCGATGCGCTCGCCGATCTCGCGGCCTACTATCAGTGTGACCAGCTGGTCGCTCGAGAGCGGCTTCATCGGCCCTGCATGAACGAGGCGGCCGTCGCGCAGCACGGCCACCTGCTCGGCGATGCGCCGCAATTCCTCGAGCCGATGCGAGATGTACACGAGCGCCACGCCGCGCGCCTTCAGACGCGCGATCTGCTCGAACAGCAGATCGACTTCGCGCGCGGTGAGCATCGCGGTGAGTTCGTCGAGGATCAGTACGCGGCAATCGCCGATCAGATTGCGCGCGATCTCCACCATCTGCTGATGCCCGATGCCGAGGCTGCCGACCAGCGTGCCGGGATCGATCATGTCCAGCCCGACCTGCGCCATCGCGTGGCGCACGTCGTCCGCGAGCCGCGCGCGGTCGATCCAGCCGAGCGCCTTGCGCGGCAGGCGGTTCAGGAACAGGTTCTCGGCGACCGACAGCGTCGGCAGAAGATTCAGATCCTGCATCACCAGCCACCGAGCGTTTCCGCCTCGGTGCGGCTCTTCGGCGCGTAGGGCTGGCCGGCGAGCGTCATCGTGCCGGCGGTCGGATCAACCAGCTCGCCGATGATCTTCGACAAGGTGATCTCGTACCGACTGTCAACGCGTGTTTGCGACTTCGAAGCGAGGCTCTACAGCCGGTTCTGGCATAGGCTGATTGCAGCGAGACTGGCGGACCTCAAGCGGCACTTTGAACTGCGCAGCAACGATACGTTTGCCCTCTTGAACGGTAATCGCGTTACCGTCCTGATCTCGAGGCACGTACGGCTCGCCGGTCTTCAGCACGCGATAGATCGAGTTGATCAAACGCGTAGCAACTGCGCAAGCCATCCGGGTGTATAGACCGGAGACAGGGGTAACACTTCGGACGAATGGTTCGTCCGGAGTCGATCATGGCCTGGGA
>LFJI01000023.1 GCA_001235855.1 Candidatus Burkholderia brachyanthoides | reverse complement strand
AGGCCACCCACAGCATCAAAGATCAGCATTGCAAAAATGGGGGTGACCATAGATTCTTCATGCGTTCACGCCAAGATGAAGCGCGAATGTCGCCGGGTCGGTATTCGTGCCGCATAACAGTACGCTCACGCGCTTGCCCTGCAGACGCTCACGCAACGGCCCGAGCAGGGCCGCCGTCGCCGCAGCGCAGGGCAGCTTCCACCGTGAGCTTCATCTCGCTGAACAGCAGGCGCATGCCATTGCGCAACTCGTCGTCCGAGACAGTCACCACTTCATCGATGTGCCGGCGGCACAGTTCATAACTGTATTGCTCGGTGCGCGGCGCCATCAGCGAATCTGCGATGCTTTACATGGAGTCCAGCTTGATCGTGTGATTCGCCGCGAAGCTGCGGCTCATCGCGGCCGCACCGTCCGGCTCCACACCGTACACGTGGATCGACGGATTCGCGAGCCGCATCGCCGTCGAGACGCCCGCAGCCAGCCCGCCGCCGATGGGCACGATCACCGCATCGAGATCGGGCACTTGCGAGGTCCATTCGTAGCCGAGCGTCCGCCGTACCGAGCACTGTGCGATAACCGTTGAACGGAGGATGGATGAACACGCGTCCTTCTTCGGCTTCGATCCGCCGCACGGTGTCGAACGCCTCGACGAGATTGTCGGTCAGCATCACCTCCGCGCCGAAGCGCCGGCACAGCGCGATACGCGCCGGACTCGCGGTCTTGACGACGACCACCTTCGCGCCGACCGCCCGACACGCACGTCACGCCTGCGCCGCGTTCGCTGTCCGTCAGCGCCAGGATGTTGGAGAACGTGCCGCGCGCCTTGAACTTGCCGCTGACTTGTAGCAGCTAGAACTTGAAGGTGACGGGCGTGCCTTCGAGCGTCGGAAAGTCGTGCTTCTCGAAGGTCGGCGTGCGTGCGACCCACGGCGTGAGCGCCATATGCTGTTCGGCGATGTCGTCGATCGTGTGTTTGGTGTGCTGCGGGGTGGTGGACATGAGCTTCTTTCTACGACGTGATGAATCAGCGCGCGTGCGCTTCGACGGACATGCTGTGGACGAACTTGCCGAGGAACGCCTCGCACGCGACGAGTTGGTCGAGCGACACGTATTCGTTCGCCTTGTGCGCCTGCTCGATATTGCCCGGCCCGCACACGATGTTCGGAATGCCCGCGTTGGCGAACAGGCCGGCTTCCGTGCCGTACGCCACCTTGCGCTTGTCCTGATTCTCGGTCAGCGCGCGCACGAGTTGCGTGATCGCGGCCTGTTTGGTCGCGTCGAGCCCGGGCGCGGACGCCAGCCGCGAAATCTCGATGGCGGCGTTGCCGTGCTCCTTCAGCATCTTCGGCAGCAGCGTGTCGCGCGCATAACTTTCGATCCGCTCGATGATGCGCTCCGGGTCCATGGTCGGCAGATTGCGGAATTCGAACTCGAACTGGCATTCGGCCGGTACGGTGTTGATCGCGTTGCCGCCCTTGATCGTGCTGGTCTGCGCGGTGGTGAAGGGCACGTCGTACAGTTCGTCGAAGAGGCCGTTGGCGCGGAATTCATCGGCGAGATCGCGAATATGGCAAATGAACCGCGCCGCGTACTCGATCGCGTTCAGGCCTTTCACCGCCAGCGACGAATGCGCCGCCGACCCGCGCACGCAGCAGCGGTACGTGTTGATGCCCTTGTGCGTGATGATCGGGCGCATCGAAGTCGGTTCGCCGACGATGCAGCCGTCCGGCTTGATGCCGCGCTTTTGCAGATCGGTGAGCATCAGCGGCGCGCCCGCGCAGCTCACTTCCTCGTCATATAAAAGCGTGAAGTGGATCGGCTTGGCGAGCCTGGTCGCCTGCATTTTGGGCAGCAGGGAAAGCGCTGCGCCGATGAAACCCTTCATGTCGCACGAGCCGCGTCCGTAGAGCAGGCCGTTGCGCACTTCGGGCTTGAACGGGTTGCTCTGCCAGTCCTGACCGTCCACTGGCACCACATCCGTATGACCCGAGAGCACGATGCTGCCGTTCGTCTCGCCGTCGTGCGCGGGAACCGTCGCGAACAGATTGGCCCATTGGCCGCGCGGATCGGTGGTGATGGTGGCGTCGATGCCGGCTTTACGCAGTTCGTCACAGACGGTTTCGGTTTCGATCAGGCGGAGATTCGGATTGCGGCTGACGGTATCGAAAGAAATGAGACGCTCGATCCAGGGAAGGGACGCCGGGGATTGATCTGATGAAGAGGGGGAAGAGGCTTCGAGATGCGCCGAATCAGCGATCTGTGACATGTTTCGACTCCTGCGAGAGACTTTGAGCATAGCCCAAACGAGGGCCTTCCCGCAGAAGTCAAAAAGCCCTTAATTGCCTAGCGCGCGGCGGCCACGGGTTGCCGGACCGGTCCGCTGAGCGCGCGCAAGGTCTCCTTGACGGTCGAGATGCGCACCGCCAGATCGGGGCTGCGCGACTCGATGCGCAGCTTGTCGTTCCCCGCCAGCTTGATGTGCTTGTGCTTCTGAACCATCTCGATGATCTTCATCCCGTCGATGGGCGGATTCGGCACGAACTGCAGCGAGATGGACAACTCGGCCGCATCGATCTTGGAGATGCCGAGCGGCTTCGCGGCCAGTCGCAGCCGATGCGTTTCGACCAGCGCATGCGCCTGCGGCGGCAGCTTGCCGAAGCGGTCCACGAGCTCTTCGAGAATGCCGTCGATGGCATCGCTCGATTCGCAGTTCGCCAGCCGCTTGTACAGCGACAAGCGCTCCTGCACGTCGGCACAGTAATCGGCCGGCAGGATCGCCGGCGCATGCAGATTGATCTCGGTGGTCGCGGCGAGCGGCGCGTTGAGGTCCGACTCGCGGCCTTCTTTCAATGCGCGCACGGCGTCGTTCAGCATGTCGGTATAAAGCTGGAAACCGATCTCGTGGATTTCGCCCGACTGCTTGTCGCCGAGCACTTCGCCCGTGCCGCGAATTTCGAGGTCGTTCATGGCGAGATAGAAGCCGGAACCGAGTTCCTCCATCTGCTGAATGGCTTCGAGACGGCGCTGCGCCTGCTTGGTGAGCGCGGACGGATCATGCACCAGCAGATACGCGTACGCCTGATGGTGCGAACGCCCGACGCGTCCCCGCAGCTGATGCAACTGCGCCAGCCCGAACTTGTCCGCGCGATGCATGAGAATGGTATTCGCGCTCGGCACGTCGATGCCGGTTTCGATGATGGTCGTGCACAGGAGCACGTTGGCGCGCTGGCCGACGAAATCGCGCATCACGCGTTCGAGTTCGCGTTCGTGCATCTGGCCGTACGCCACCGCGATCCGCGCTTCGGGCACCAGCGCTTCGAGCATCGCGCGGCGATTCTCGATGGTCTCGACTTCGTTATGCAGGAAGTAGACCTGTCCGCCGCGCTTCAACTCGCGCAGCATCGCTTCGCTGATCACGCCGTCTTCCTCGCGCCGCACGAAGGTCTTGATCGCGAGGCGCTTCTGCGGCGCGGTCGCGATCACGGAGAAATCGCGCAGGCCTTCGAGCGCCATGCCGAGCGTGCGCGGAATCGGCGTCGCGGTGAGCGTGAGCACATCGACTTCGGCGCGCAAGGCCTTCAGCGCGTCCTTCTGCCGCACGCCGAAACGATGCTCCTCGTCGATGATCACAAGCCCGAGCCGCTTGAACTTCACATCGGACGACAACAGCTTGTGCGTGCCGATGACGATATCGACCGAGCCTTCGTTGATCTGCTGGATGGCCTGCGTGACTTCCTTCGTGCTCTTGAAGCGCGACAGTTTGGCGATGCGCACGGGCCAGTCGGCAAAGCGGTCGGTGAAGGTCTGCGTGTGCTGTTCGGCGAGCAGCGTGGTGGGCGAGAGAATCGCCACCTGTTTGCCCGCCATGACGGCGATGAACGCCGCGCGCAACGCCACTTCCGTCTTGCCGAAGCCGACGTCGCCGCATACGAGGCGGTCCATCGGCTTGCCGCTCGTCATGTCGCCGATGACGGATGCGATCGCCGCCGCCTGGTCGGGCGTTTCCTCGAAGCCGAAGCTTTCCGCGAACTTGGTGTAATCGCACGGTTCGAGCTTGAACGCGAAACCTTCACGCGAGGCGCGCCGGGCATACAGATTCAGCAGTTCGGCCGCCGTATCGCGAATCTGCTGTGCGGCCTTGCGCTTGGATTTTTCCCACTGGCCGGAGCCAAGTTGATGCAAGGGCGCGCTTTCCGGATCGGCGCCGCTATAGCGCGAAATCACATGCAACTGCGCGACCGGCACATACAGCTTCGCATCGTTCTGATACTCGAGGTGCAGGAATTCGGTTTCGCCTTCGCCGAGATCCATCGACACGAGTCCCATGTAACGCCCGATGCCGTGCTGCGAATGCACGACTGGATCGCCGACCTTTAGTTCGGCGAGGTCGCGCACCATCGAATCGACGTTGCTCGCCTGCTCTTGCCGGCGCCTGCCGGGGCGGCGCGCGAGCGGTCCGTATAGCTCGGTCTCGGTGACGATCGCGAGCTTTTCCGACGGCAATGAAAAGCCGTTCGCCAGCGGCGCGATGCCGAGCGTGAACTTGGCGTCGGCGGTGAGCCATTCCTGAAACGTATCGAGCGACTCGCCGCGCAGGCCGTTATCCGCGAGCAATTGCTGGATCGTTTCGCGCCGTCCCGCCGATTCGGCGACCAGCATCACGCGATTCTCGGTCTGTTCGAGATAGTGACGCAGCGCGAGCAAGGGCTCGTCGGCGTGACGGTCGATCGCCAGGCCGGGGAGCGGCACGGCCCAGCCGCCTTCGGGCGTTGCCGGGAACTTGAGCTGCGCGAAGGGCTTGGCGAAGGTGAAGAAATCGTCGTCGGTCAAAAACAGGCGGCGCGGTTCGAGCAGGGGCCGCTCGCGGTCGTGCGAGAGGAAGTCGAAGCGTTGCTTGGTGTCGTTCGTGAAACGCTTGATCGCGGCATCCAGATCGCCGATGAAGGCGAGTTGCGAGCCTTCTGGCAAATAGTGGAACAGCGTCGCGGTATCGTCGAAAAACAGCGGCAGATAGTATTCGATGCCCGCCGATGGCACGCCGTTGCCGATGTCCTTGTAGATCTGCGAACGGCTCGGATCGCCTTCGAAGACCTCGCGCCAACGGCTGCGAAACGCGGTGTGCGCGGCTTCGTCGAACGGAAATTCACGGCCCGGCAAGAGGTGCACGTCGCGCACGGGATAGAGGCTGCGTTGCGTGTCCGGATCGAACGCACGGATCGAATCCACCTGATCGTCGAACAGGTCGATGCGATACGGCTGCGGCGAGCCCATCGGATACAAATCGATCAGCGAGCCGCGCACGCAGTATTCGCTGGGACGCACGACTTGACTCACGTGCTCGTAGCCCGCGAGTGTCAACTGCGCCTTGAGCTTGGCTTCGTCCAGCCGCTCGCCTTGCGTAAACGAGAACGTGTAGGCCGCGAGAAACGACGCCGGCGGCATGCGATACAGCGCGGTGGTTGCGGGCACGATGAGGATGTCGCACCGGTCTTCACCGAGATCGTGCAGCGTGGCGAGCCGCTCGGAGACGAGATCCTGATGCGGCGAGAACGTGTCATAGGGCAGCGTCTCCCAGTCGGGCAGAAGGCGCACGCGCGCGTCGGGCGCGAAATAGGGAAGTTCGGCGGCGAGGCGTTGCGCATCGACCGCGCTCGCGCAGACGACCGCCAGCAGCGGTATGCTTTCGCGATGGGTCGCGTGATAGCGCGCGATGGCGAGCGCATCGGCGGAACCGGAGGCGCCGTCGAAGGCGAAACGCGTCCCGGGCTTGGCGAGCGCGATGGGAGAACTGAACTGCGCGTGGACGGCTTTGGAAGACATAAAGTGTGCATTGAACCGTCGTGGCGCGCATGAAACCGTGCACGCCGGACGTGGTCGCGAAAGACCTATTATAAATTCCGGGCTTCACTTTGACTCGGCCACATGATCCGCCCGTGACTTCGCCTACCGGTACGACTACCCCACGCCTGTTCGCCCTGATTCCCTGCGCCGGCACCGGAAACCGCTCCGGCGCGCCGATGCCTAAGCAATACCAGACCGTCGCAGGACGCCCGATGCTCGGGCACTCGCTCGCCGCGTTCTCCGAATTCTCGCAGACACTGGTTGTGCTCGCACCGGACGATCATCACTTCGACGCGCGGTGCTTCGCCGGGCTGCGCTTCGCGGTCGAGCGCTGCGGCGGAGCATCGCGGCAGGCGTCGGTGTATAACGGGCTGATCGCGCTGGCCAATTTCGGCGCGCGCGACGACGACTGGGTGCTGGTGCATGACGCCGCGCGGCCCGGCATCTCACCCGAACTGGTTCGCAAGCTTGTCGCGAAACTGCGCGATGATCCCGTGGGCGGCATTCTGGCGCTGCCGGTCGCGGATACGCTCAAACGCGTCGCACCGAGCATGCCCGACGCGCCAACGGTCGGACCGAATGCGGGACCGCGCATCGCCCGCACGGAGTCGCGCGACGGGCTCTGGCAGGCGCAGACACCGCAGATGTTCCGCCTCGGCATGCTGCGCGAAGCGATCGAGCGTGCGCGTCACGACGGCCACGACATGACCGACGAAGCGAGCGCGATCGAATGGCTCGGCCACTTGCCGAAGCTAGTTCAGGGCAGCTTGCGCAACTTCAAGGTGACGTATCCGGAAGACTTCGCGCTCGCGACCGCGATGCTCAGCGCGAAGGCCTGACCCATTCACTCAAGCAATCATTCAAGCAAGGTTAGATCGATGGACTTCAGAATCGGGCAGGGCTACGACGTCCACCAGCTCGTGGAAGGGCGTCCGCTCATCATCGGCGGCGTGACGATTTCCTACGAGCGCGGCCTGCTCGGCCATTCGGATGCCGACGTGCTGCTGCACGCGATTACCGATGCGCTGTTAGGCGCGGCATCGCTCGGCGATATCGGCCGGCATTTTCCCGATACGGCGACGGAATTCGTGGGCGCGAACAGCCGTATGCTGCTGCGCGAGGTGTTCCGGCGCGTGTCGGAGGCGGGCTTCGATATCGCGAACGTGGACAGCACGATCATCGCGCAGGCACCCAAGCTCGCGCCGCATATCGATGCGATGCGCGTGAACATCGCGGCGGATCTGGAGTTGAGCATCGACCGCGTCAACGTGAAGGCGAAGACCAACGAGAAGCTCGGTTACCTCGGCCGCAAGGAAGGGATCGAGGCGCAGGCGGCGGTGCTGTTGCGGCGGACGTCGATCGACGGGTGAGGGCGGGGTCGTCGAACGAGCGCGCGCTGTGACTGTGCTGGAGAAATTACATCCGCGAAGGCGAACCTGGAAGGTAAATTACACATCCATTATTCGTGGATGAATCATTTTTCGACCAACGCATCCGCAGTTCGAGTAGGCAAGACATGCAAATTTACTTTCACGACAAGCTGGACTACACCACGCCTGGTGGCCAGCTTTGCGTTCGCCGGAGTTGTCACCGTCGGCGTGTTCATGTGGGCCATTCCGGCGCAATCTCCATTCGATATGCTTATCGTCGGAGCGGTGCTCGGTGCGCTGACTGCAATCAAGCTCCTCCGGCGTGCTTAAGGAGACCCTGGCAAATGTATTCTGTTCTGGGACTCAAGTTTGATGCCGAATGGTTCGATCTGGGCGCGTTCGTAACGGGCACGAGCTGGATGGTCTGGAAGCTCGTTCAACGACGCTCCGGGGCGCGCCGCATGCTAAGCAAACCCGCGCCAATGCTGGACATGCGCGCCGCCGCCATCGACTACGCCACCGGCACGAGTCTCTTTCCCTTCGCTCTGATGGTGCTTGTCCGTTGTCCAGCGATCTGCTGAGCGGACTCATACAGGGCAGAAGACGGTTCTTTCCGTGGCGGGTCTCGTCGCGCTGGCGAATATCGCGCGCAGTCAGTAAAGCCAGTGGTCCAGCGGACCACACGTCCGCCGGACTCCATGCTCCTCACCGCCTTATTTCCCCTCCGCCGTGACCGTCAACGCCACCGCGTTGATCACCGCCGCGATGCGCCCGACATCGCGCAACTGCGTCGCCGACATGCCTTCCGCGACCAGATTATCGTAGTGCGACTTCACGCAGAAATGGCACTTGCCGATGATCGACGCCGCCAGCGCATACATCTCGAAGCGCCGCTTGTCCACGCCACCATGCGATGCGTACGCGTTCATGCGCAGGTTCGCGGGCTGGGTCTTGAGATCGGCATTGTCGGCCATCTCCAGATACGGATACCACACGTTGTTCATGCCCATCAGCGCGGCCGCGGTGAGCGCCGCGTGCCTCTCTTCGGGCGACAGCACGCCCGCCTGGCGAATGATCTCGACGAGCCTCGTCGCCTTCGCCGCGAACGCCGCCGCCAGCGCGACGCCGACCGCGTTATTGCCTTCGAGCGACGAACGCGCGATTGTGCCGTCGACGTTCAGCCGTATGTCTTTCGCGTAATCCGGGACCAGTTCCTTGATGGAAGACAGAAATTCCATTCGGTTTCTCCTGTTCGAGGTCGTTAAAAAGCCCGCCAACACCGAGCGTTCACTCGGCGCGACGGCAGGCTGGGCTGATCGGCTTAGGCAGACGCGCCCGCTCAGAGCGTCGAACCACCGACCGCGCGGTTGCACGGGCACAGTTCGTCCGTTTGCAGACCGTCGAGAATACGCAGGATTTCTTCCGGGTTGCGGCCCACGTTCAGGTTGTTGACCGACATGTGCTGGATGACGTTGTCCGGATCGACGATGAAGGTCGCGCGCAACGCCACGCCGGCTTCCTTGTCGCGCACGCCGAGCTGATCGATCAGTTCGCCCTTCACATCGCCGAACGAATAGTGGTTTAGCTTGTTCAGGTCCTTGTGCTCACGGCGCCATGCGAGTTTGACGAACTCGTTGTCCACGCTGCCGCCTAGCAGCACGGCGTCGCGGTCTTCGAAGTCCTTCGCGAGCTTGCCGAACTCGACGATTTCCGTCGGGCAGACGAACGTGAAGTCCTTCGGGTAAAAATAGACGATCTTCCACTTGCCCGGAAACGACTGCTCGGTGATTTCCTCGAAGGCGGACTGGCCGTTCTCTTCGTGGTTGTTGAAACCCGGCTTCGCAGCGGTGACGGTGAATGCTTCGACTTTATCACCAACGGTCTTCATGCAGTGACTCCTGTGTTCGTTGAAAGTACATGCTTCAAACAAAACTACCGGATCGCCGTAACGCTCGCGTGACACTTTCATGCCAGCGACATTAAGCGTTTACCTACCCTATCTTAGCTCTATTAAATAGTCTCAGCAATAGTTTTTCTCTACCGACTCGGATAGCTTTTTCCGAATGCACCGATAGGCAAAATTGGGTTATTCGCGAGAGCCTTTCATCGACGGAAAGTCGATGGTGACTTCGAAGCCCGGTTGCGGCGTGCAGTTGCGCAGCTGCAGCGTGCCGCGCTGACGCGTTACGAGACGCTGCACGATGGCCATGCCGAGGCCCGTGCCGCTGGCTTGAGTGCGCGCCTGATCGACGCGATAGAAGGGCCGTGTGATGAGCGCTACCTGATCGTCGGGGATGCCGCGGCCTTCGTCCATCACCGAGAGTTCGACCTTGCCGTGCGACACGCGTGTCTGCAGCGTGATGCGCGCGATGTCGTCGTGCGTGCTGCGGCCGTATTTGCGCGCGTTTTCCAGCAGATTGCCGACCACGCGCCGCGCATCGGTCGGGTCGCCTTCGATCACCGCGCCCGGCGCGAGGTCGGTGCGCATCACCACGCCTTCGTCGGCCTGGAAGCGCACGGCCAGTTCACTGGCGATCATCGACAGATCGACGGCCTCGGGCATGCGCTGCATCGGCCGCGCGTAATCGAGGAAGCGGCCGATGATCATGTCCATTTGCTCGATGTCGTCGATCATCGCGAGCTTGGTGGCTTCGTCCGACGGACTCATCTCCGTTTCCAGCCGCAGACGCGCGAGCGGCGTGCGCAGGTCGTGCGAGATGCCGGCGAGCATCAGTGCGCGGTCGGCTTCGAGCTGCTCGAGATCGCGCACCATCTGGTTGAAGCTTCGGTTGGTTTCCGCCGCCACGCCCATGCCGCGCTCGGGCAACGGCTCGGGCGACTGCCCCGAGCCGAGCTTGCGCGCCGCAAGCGCAAGCCGCGCGAACGGCCGGTTGACGAGACTCGTGATGAACGCCGCGCCGAACAGCGAGAGCGCCAGCGCGAACACGCCCCAGCCGGCCCATTGCAGGCCCGTGACGGTATCCAGTTGATCGCGGTCGAGCGCGACCCAGTAATCGTCGTCGTCGATCTTGAAGCTGATCCACACGCCCGGGATGTCGTTCACCGACTGCGCGATGATCGTGTCGTTGCCGAGCCGGCCGCGCACGTCGCGCTCGATCAGCCGGTTGAGCGATTCGTCGGGCTGCAGCTTGTACTTGTCGGTGGTCTCGCGCGGATAGACGCGCACGCCTTCGTTGCTCTCCAGATCCTGCAAAAGCGCACGGCGAAGGTCGGGATCGGAATAGAGCAGGGCGGTACGCGTGAGCTTGACCACCGCGACGAGTTGCAGCGCCACGCGCTGCGCGCGCGGTTCGCGTTCGATCACGCGAAAGCTCTGGAACCATGCAGTGAGACTAACCACAATGAGCAGCGCGATCAGCGCAAAGGTTCGCCAGAACAGGCCGCCGAAGGCAAGCGCCAGTAGACGCCTGTCGATGCGCATGGGTCTGTCGTGTTCCGCTCGGTGAAGGGGATAAAGCGTATTGGACTCGCTTGTCAGATCGAAGGCGCTTCGGATGACAAAGACCTGAAGAAGCGCCTTCGAAGGTTAAGCCGCGCCGTCGGGGATGAAAACGTAGCCCAGACCCCACACCGTCTGGATGAAGCGCGGGCTGCTCGGATCGGGTTCGATGAGCTTGCGCAGGCGGGAAATCTGCACGTCGAGGCTGCGATCGAACACTTCGTATTCGCGTCCGCGCGCGAGTTCCATCAGCTTTTCGCGCGAAAGCGGTTGGCGCGGATGACGCGCGAAGACCTTGAGCACCGAGAATTCGCCGGTGGTCAGCGGAATTTCCTGGCCATTCTTGGTGAGCGTGCGCGTGGCGAGGTTCAAGGCGAATTCGCCGAACGCGAAGACCTCGGTGGTTTCGGACGGCGCACCCGGCAGCTCGGACGGCGTCTGACGGCGCAGCACCGCGTGAATGCGCGCGACCAGTTCGCGCGGGTTGAACGGCTTGGGTAGATAGTCGTCCGCGCCCATTTCCAGACCAACGATGCGATCGACGTCCTCACCCTTCGCCGTGAGCATGATGATCGGCGTGCGGTCGTTACTGCCGCGCAGACGGCGGCAGATCGACAGACCGTCTTCGCCCGGAAGCATCAGGTCGAGCACGAGCAGATCGAAACGTTCGCGCACCCACAGCTTGTTCATCGACGGCGCGTTTTCCATGACGTACACGTTGAAGCCTCGCTCGCCGAGATAGCGGCGCAGCAAGTCGCGCAGACGCGGGTCGTCATCGACGACGAGTACTTTAGAAGGATTCTTAGTTTCCATAGGATAGTTTATCGCGCTGGTCTGACGGCGAGTTTGTAACAAAAGCGAGTGTAACATTTTGTTACAAAATTACGGGGCGGTGGCACGGTCAAATAGTTCTGTGCGTACACTCCTTTACCTTGGCCCGTCATTCGGTAGATACTCCATTAAGAGCAGCGCGTCGTGCGGCATGACCAGCCTTTGGGCGTGCGCTAAAAGAAAGAGGCTGTCCGGTTGTCGAGCAATGAAGGGAACAATATGAAGGGAGCACGGCGGCGCGGGCCCATGCGCCCCGAGCGCAACCTACGCAGGACACTCATCGCCAGTACGCTCTACGCCGCATTGAGTACCCACTACGCCTATGCGCAGCCGTCCATAGCGCGCCCCTCGACCGCGTTCGATCGCGGTTCAGCCATGCCCGCATCGCGCTTCAATGGTGGCATTGTTCGCGCGCAGCAGCGTTCCGGCAAGAGCGCCACCGAACAGGACAAGCCCGCCATGCAACCCGTTCAGCAAATGGATCAGGCGCCGCCCGTGCGTCCGCCGCGCCATAGCCATACGGTGATGACCGCCGACGAACGCCGGCTCCTGCGCCAGCACATCGAAGAAGCCGTGCGCGATCTCTACAAGCGCTGAGTCCGGCGGGGATGGATCGCCGCGCGTTTTTGTCTTTTGCCGGTGCGCTGGCGGGATGTTCGCCTACGTTGGCCGCGCCGCGTTCGCGCCACCTTTACGCTACGCAGCGTCACGCGATCTCGGCGCTCGTGATCGTCGAACTGAACGGCGGCAACGACGGCCTGAACACCGTCATCCCCTACACCGATGCGCGATATCGCGAACTGCGGCCGACGCTCGCTATCCCGTCCGGGGACGTGTTGCGTATCGACGGCCGCACAGGGCTGCATCCATCCCTGGAGCCGTTGATGCCCGCGTGGCACGCGAGGCAACTGGCCATCGTGCAAGGCGTCGGCTACGCGATGCCGAACCGTTCGCATTTTCGCTCGCAGCAGATCTGGCGCACGGCATCGCTCGCCGATGAATATCGCGACGGCGACTGGTTCATCCGCGCGGGCGCGAGCGGCGAGCAGCAACCATTCGATTCGTCATGCGAAAGGGCTGCGGATGAAATCGCGGCGAGCCGCCAAGGCGCCGGCGTCATCAAGGGATCCGTCTGGTCCTGCGCGGCTTCGATACGCACGTAAATCAGGCCGCGCGCCACGCCTGGCCGAAGGACTCGCCTCGTTGCGCGGCGCGTTGATAGGCTCGGGCGACTGGAATTGCACGCTCGTCATGAGCGTTTCGGAATTCGGACGATCGGCGCTTGAGAACGAGTCCAGCGGTACCGAGGATGGCGCGGCCGCGCCGCATTTCCTGCTCGGCGGCAGCGTAGTGGACGGCATTTACGGCGAGCCGCCCGAACTTCGACCGATTGCTCGACGATGGCGCGATGCCCGCGCGCATCGATTTCCAGCGGCTTTACGCGACGGTGCTCGCGTCGTGCGTCGGCAGCGATGCGTTCTCACGCGGCTGGGCAAACCGCTGCCCATCATCCGCGCCTAGCTGCGCTCAGCGCGCGCGCCACGAGATCCACAGCTTGCGGATCGGCGTCAGCGATATGCGCTGATGCAGCACCTCAAACCGCTTCCGTTCGATTTCATCGAGCCGCGCTTTCGTCAGCGCCGCCTGCGCGAGCAGCACGCGCTGCGTTTTGCGCTCGTCGGCGAGAATGGCGGCGAGCGCATCGTCGAGCGCGCGACGGGCGCGTTCGCTCTGGAAGCGCATCAACTCGGCGAAGGCATCGCTGTATTTGCGATTGATGATGTCCGCCCCCGTCACGTTGTAGCGCTGCAGTTCGTCGATGGGAAGGTAGATGCGCCCGTGACGGGCGTCGTCGCCGATCTCCTGCACCCGCTCCGCCAGCAGCAGCGCCGCGCCCAGCGGCACGGCCCACGCGACGGCGCGGGCGGGATGGCGCGCGGTCGCGCGGGCCACCGCCGTTGCGAACGCGCCGCCGGTCTGCTCGAGATAGCGGCGCAAACCCGGCCAGTCGAGATAGCGCGCCTGATCCAGATCCATGCCGAAGCCATCGGTGAGCGCCGCGAGCGAGGCCCGCTGCGCGTCGTCGAGTACGCCCGCGCCGTGCGCCTCCAGCGCCTTCGTCACCGGATGCGTCGGCTCGCCGCCGTCGAGCCGGCCGAGTTCGCTCTGCCACCACGCATGCTTGGTTCGTCTGATGGTCGGATCGCTGGTTTCCTTCACGGTCTCTTCCAGTTCGCGATACAGCGCGAACAGCGCGGTCAGAAACGGCTGGCGCGCTGCCGGGGCGCGATGCAGCGCGTAGTACGCGCTGGAACCTTCCGGGGCGGCTTTCTGCTGGCAGTAGTCGTCGAAATTCACGAACGGGCTTGTGGGGTCGGGAAAGAAGAAGGCGGAGCGCTCGCCGCTTTCATCTGTTGTTATGAGCTTGCGGTCCGCGAGCGCGGGCACTCATTTTATCCGTCTGAAGGGCGCGGTGCATCGGGGCGGCTGCGGCGAAGGTCGCGGCGATGTCGGGCGGGCCCGGTCCCGGCGTCTGGATGTGCGGCGACCCACCGACGCCGCAATTTGCAAGCGCAACACTCCGGCATCGAATGAAAAGGGGACGCTCGATCCCCCATCCACCGACCGACCACTCGGAGGCGACCAATGGCCCTCAGCAAGAATGAAAACAAGCAGTTCGGCGACAAGTGTCTGCCGTTCGTCGTAAGAAGCGTCGCCAGCAATTTCGGCTTCGATTTTCACGTGTGTCCGCGGCCAGATGAGGGTGTCGCCGACGATGGGACTGCACATCACCGCGCATTGTCAGACGGACGCGAAGCTGTCGTTTCCGCTCAATGTGTTCGTGTACTGGCAACCGTTGGGCGTGCGGCGCTTTCTTTCTCACGCACATCGACCGGCCGATCGCCGCCGTGCGCGCGGGCGAACTGATTCCGCAAGAGATCAGGCGCGTGCTCGACCAGTCCGGCGTCGACTTTGCGGGACGTTCGCAGTCGAAGGGCGAAGTCATCAACATCGAGTTGCACGACATCACCGTCTGACGCGTCGGACCAGGCCCGAGCACTTGCCGAAGCACGCGCGAAATAAAAAACGCGCGAGTTCGTCGCGCGTTTTCGACCGGGGTCACGTGTGCTTATTGCAGCGCGGTGATCAGCTTCTCCAGCTTGATCGCATCGGCCGCGAATGCGCGGATGCCTTCGGCGAGCTTCTCGGTCGCCATCGCGTCGTCGTTGACGAGGAAGCGGAAGGTCGGTTCATCGACCGCTATCTTTTCGATGTTTTCGTTCTTCATGCCTTCCGGCGAAAGCTTGCGTTCGACCTTCTCGTTGCTGTCGGCTAGCTTCTTGAGCAGATCGGGGCTGATGGTCAACAGATCGCAGCCGGCCAGTTCGGTGATCTGGCTGACGGTGCGGAAGCTCGCGCCCATCACCTCGGTCTTGTAGCCAAACTTCTTGTAGTACGCGTAGATACGTCGCACCGACTGCACGCCCGGGTCGTTCGCGCCGCCGTTCTTGACTTCGTCCCAGTCCGCACCCGCAGCCTTCTTGTACCAGTCGTAAATGCGGCCGACGAACGGCGAAATGAGCTGCGCACCGGCTTCGGCGCACGCGATGGCCTGCGCCAGCGAGAACAGCAGCGTCATGTTGCAGTGAATGCCTTCCCAAGTCGAAGCGAGCTTGATCAGCACGCGGTCGCGGCTCATGCTGGCGGCCTCATACAGCTTGATGATCTCGCGGCCCTTGTTGATCGATGCCTTGATGTCGAACGACAGACGCGCGTCGCCCTCGGTCGAGACGCGCCCCGGGACGATCTTGAGAATTTCGGTGCCAAAAGCGATCAGCAGATGATCGATGATCTGGCCCATCGGCTTGTTCTTGTGATCGACGGTCTTCTCGAGCAGCGGCTTGTAGTTATCCTTCTGGACGGCCTTCAGGATCAGCGACGGATTGGTCGTCGCTTCCTGCGGCTTGAATTCGATGAATTGCTGGAAGTCGCCCGTGTCGGCGACGACGGTGGTGTATTGCTTGATCTGGTCGAGAGCGGATGTCATGTCATGTCATGTCATGTCGTCGGCGCTGCGCGCCTTGTCAAAATGCGGTAACCTGCGGATAATAACGACGGCGACGCTGCGGCTGCGGTGATGTCCCACGCGGCCCGCGCCCTGAGTTCACTTACATATTTTAGTCCCGCGTAGTCCCGCGCGCGGCAATCGCGCTTGCGGCGTGCCTTTGCGTTCGCCGGCCTTCGCGGCCCGACATTTCGACCGTTCGCGTGGCCTGGCGTTCCGCGCCGCGCGAACGGTCGGTCGTGTCGCGATTGATCCGCCGATTGCCGCCATCTTAGGTGGCGCGGAGCGTTTTGCTCACGCGCGCCGCGCGTTCAGCACCAAATGCGTTAAACGCCGGCGACCAGACCCCAGAACGCCGAACCGATCGACAGCAGGGTGAGGCCCGATGTCGTCACCATGAACGTGACGAGCACGGGCTCACGTTGCCGCGGATCGTGCATGGCGTTGGCGAGGCCGCTCATGATTAAGCCGAACAGCGCGAGTGCCGCGACGGGACACGACCAGCGCTTTCGGAAAGGCCGCGATCAGATAGAACACGCCGCACCAGACGAGACGGCCGCCGTGATGGCCGCGAGATTGACGCCGTGCGAGCCGAAGGGCGCGAGCAGCAGCGACGCGATGCCGGTGCTCAAGATGAGCGGCGCGGACGGCGTGGTGTAACTGTTGGCGCGCAGCACGGCGATGCCCGGCACGTTTTGCGAGGCCATCGCGACGATGAACAGCGGCACGCCGATGCTGATCGCCGCCGACACGGAGAAAGTTGGCATGATAAAGACGGGATACGCTAGGGTCTGTTTACATTCGATGAAATGTGTTTACATCTTGTCTTTTGCATGA
>LFJI01000229.1 GCA_001235855.1 Candidatus Burkholderia brachyanthoides | reverse complement strand
CCCGGTGCGGACCCGCATGCCGGGTGGTGTGGGAGGGGATCGGTCAGGTTACTGGTCGCCCCTATCCAGATTGCGCGGCGAAAACGCTTCACCCGGATTAAACGCTTGCGACAAATGTAATGGCGAATTACGCAGCATGCTTATGAATTTCGTCAAACGGTCGTTCCGGCGCATGCGCGCGAGCGGGAAAACCCTGCCGCGCAAGGCTCCCGGCGAATCGAGCCGTTCGATTACTCCCTTACACCGCACTTGCACACTGTAACAAGTCGTCAAAGCCTGTAATACGCTCAGCGCTTACATTGAACTCATGCGACACGCGTCGCCTTCAAGGAGAACCACAATGAAGCGCATCGTCACTCATATGCTCGTAGCCGCCGGCCTCGCGATTGGTGCGGTCGGCGCCGCCCAGGCCCATTCCGACATGCATATCGGCGTCTCGCTCGGCGCGCCCGCGTATGCGGCGCCGGCCCCGGTGTATCGCGAGCCGTACTGGCGTCATGAGGCACCGCGTTGGCACGGCGATTAGCGCCATGACTACGGCCACTGGAACCATGCAGGCTGGAACAACGGCTACCATAACGGCTGGGGCCATCGTGGATAAGGCGACGCCGCCACGAGTCGGGCCGCAACTATCGGCGGCGGCCCGAACAGCGACGTGAGGCCTTACTTCGAAGAAGTTTGCCCGTCGTGAATGCCGAACAGCTTGCGAAGCTGATGCACGACGCCCGCCTCAGAGTTGTTGCCGATGTGCGGGACGTCGGGCAGACGCTTGATGAGATCGGGATTGGCGTTGTTCATCATGAACGGATGCCCCGCCGTTTCCAGCAGGTCGATGTCATTCATGTTGTCGCCAAACGCGATGCACTGTGCCGTATCCGCATCCAGCCGATCCAGCACGAAGCGCAGCACGCGCCTCTTCGACACGTTCGACGTCGTCACTTCCAGGCAGTCCGGCAGCAAGTACGTGACGTACAGAGAATCGCCGAACTCGCGTTCGAGATTGGCGGCAGTTTCCTTCAGATCGGCCGGATCGACAATAGACAATATACAGCACTTTGGCGATGTTCGTTCTTACCGTCGTGCTCGCACAGATCCATCACCTCGTATTTAAAGCCGGAATCCTGATGGAACACCAGCAGTTCAGGCGCGTGACGGTCGATGAGCCACACGTCGTCGGCGAACAGGTTGACGATCACGCGCCCGTCGTCGCCCGCCAGATCGGGCTGCACCAGCCGGCGCACCACGGCGGAATCGAGATCGCGCGCGTAGACGCAGTCGTCGCCGGGCGCATGCACGCGCGCGCGCCGTTCGAGGTGATGAGATACGCATCCACACCGAGCAAATCGCGAATGCCCGCCACGTCCCGATAGTGCCTGCCTGTCGCGATGATGATATGCACGCCGCGCGCCGCGAGCATGCGAATGGTGTCGGCAGTGAAGTGATCGAGCGTGTGGTTGCTGTGCAGCAATGTGCCGTCGAGATCAGTTGCGGTGACCGAATACATGACTGCCTTGTTTGAGCGGATTGAGGGTGTCGCGAGGCCCCTTATTCTAGCGCGCTTGCCCGGGCCGTCCCTTCGCACGAAGCCCCGCGCCGTGCCCGTTCGAGCGCGCCCGTGCGCGCGAGCAATTCGCGCGACCAGGCGTCGTCGGGCAGGCGGCCGTCCAACACACGTTGCAAGTGGACCACTGCTCGCATGCCGAGCCACGTGCCGCTTGCCTCGTCGCCGCTCGGAAAGCCGTAGCCGCCGGAAATGCGGCACGCGCCGTCCGCCTCCAGCGCCGCCGCGATACTGCCCGTTCCAAGCGCGACGATCACACCCGCCGCGCCGCCGTGCGCGCCGAGAACGGTGGTGTACGCGTCGCTTTCCACGCACAACGCGCGCACATCGGGCGCGATGTCCATGAATGCCTTCAGCCGGTCCGCGTTGTTCACGCCGGCAAGCCCGCAGCCGAGCGCGCAGGTGCGCCAGTCGAAGACGCGACCGGCGGCATGGAACGCGCGTGCGCAGGCCTCGCCGATGGATTGCTACGCGCGCTTTACGCCAAGGCCGAGCCCAGAGGGGCCGCCGCTTGCGTCCGCGAGAATGACGCGCGTGCCGCTACCGCCGCCGTCGATGCCGAGCAGAAAGCCGTCGAATGGAGATGGGGAAAGTGTCAAGGTCGTCATGGCCGCAAGCTTACCGGCCGCGACGGCGCGCGCGCCAATCAGCCGGATGGCATAGGCCGAACGGCCTCTGCACGCGCAGCCTATACCGATCGGCCGAGGTGGCGGCTCGGCGGCATTCGGCTATGCTTGGCGCGATTCAAAACCAAGGACTCGCGATGACAGACACCGCAGCCACCCGCCGCGCCTGGGCTACCGGCGACGCGATGATCCACTACCACGACACCGAATGGGGCGCGCCGTCGCGCGACGACCAGCATCTCTTCGAAATGCTGGTACTGGAAGGCGCGTAGGCCGGACTGTCGTGGTCGACCATCCTCAACAAGCGCGAGGGTTACCGGCTGCTGTTCAAGGGCTTCGATATCGACAAGGTGACGCGCTTCACCGAGAAAGATGTGGAGTGGCTCGTCGGCGACGCGCGCATCGTGCGTAATCGCGCCAAGATCGCGTCCGCCGTCCTCAACGCGCAAGCCGTCAAGCGCATCCAGGACGAGCACGGCTCGTTCGCCGAGTTCGTGTGGTCGTTCGTCGGCGGCAAACCCATCGACACGCCGCGCGACGCGAAGAATCCGACGCCGGCATCGACACCGGAATCGGACGCGCTCTACAAGGCGTTGAAAAAGTACGGCTGCAAGTTCGTCGGCACCACCATCTGTTACGCGTTCATGCAGGCCAACGGCATGGTGAACGACCACGCCGCCGACTGTTCGGCACGGAACAAGCGCGGCGCGAAGCAGAGAAAATCGGTCGCGAAAGCCGGGACTTGAGACTCGTCCCATGCGAAAGATTTTTGCTTTTTGGCAACGTCGTCAAGGGCAAAGACTGCCGTCTAGGGAAAATCCTAGTGGTCGGCGGTCTTTTTGCAGTGAAGCACTCGCAAGTCCCTGTGAGATAAGGGTTTTCGATGCTTCTGCGGCACACCGCACGAACGTGCGGTCCGTGAAAAATGGCGTCCTCGCGTGCGCTGCCGCACCTTTTTACCGAGCCAAACTGTTTTAATTAATAAAAATGGGTCGTAAACAGGGAAGTGGACACTCGTCGCGAGCACACGACGCCGTAAGACCGAGCGTCCAGGCCGGGAAAAACCAACGTGCTCGAAAGCAAGTGCTGGGTTGCTCGAAAAACTTAACGCATGGCCGCTGCACAGGGGCGCAGGGGGAACATCATGAAAAGTCTGAACTTCTTGACGCATCAGGAGATCTTCGATAGCTCGGTGCAACATCTTTTCGGGCAGGGGCAAGCCGACCTGCTGCCGCACGACGGCGGCGCCTATCGCGGTTACTGCGGCGGTTGCCCGACCGGCCGTTTCATCAAGCCGCGCGACTACTTGACGGCGATGGAAGGCGTGCCCATTCGCTACATCAGCAAGGCGCCGGAAATGGTGCCGGCCTATATGGATGTCGGCGTCGCGGTGCTCAAGCGCGCCCTGCTGCGCGCGCATCAATGTTTTCGATCCCAATACCGTCGAACTGCTTTCGTGCCTGCAGAACGTGCACGACGTCTTCGGCAAATGGGAATGGAGCGAGCGCTTTTCGTCGATCGCGCGTCAGTTCGGCCTGTCGGCCGCGCTTCTTAAAACGGCAGCCTGAACGGCTGCCAGGTATTGCGACCTGTATTGCGAGTGCTGTGATGTTGAGATGTTGAGCCCGAAGGATATCTACGAGCGCGTGCGCTGGCATTTGCTCGCGCAGAACGCTGTTTCGGAGGATGAGTACGGTTCGTCCCGAGGGCCGCAAGTGCGTAATCGGTTCGCTGGTGCGCAACGAGGTGTATTAGTCCGCGCTTGAAGGCGTCGGCATTTCCTATTACCGGCATGCGCAGGACGGCGGCTTGCTGCGCGCGCTCTCTACGCGTCGAATGTAAACGCGTACGATCCCAACGTCATCGACCTGCTAATCGAGCTGGAGCAGATTCACGACGACGCCAGCGTCGAACAGTGGCCGCATCTGCTGTCGGCGCTCGGCAAGCGTCACGCTTTCTGCTGATTCGCTGTACTGATTCGCTGTAAATTCGGAGGCTACAAAAACTAAACGGCGGTGCGTCCTTTCGGGTTGCACCGCCGTTTTGCCTTTATCTGGCCTCCGGCGAGCCAGCTTCGCACCGACACGCGCGAAGACGCTTTAGTGCATCTTCTTCGGCAGCATCTGGCTGCGCAGGCGCACAACGGCGGCTGCCTTTTTGCGCTTGCGTGCCGTGATCGGCTTTTTGTACGACTGGCGCTCGCGGAGTTCCGCGATCAGGCCATTCTTCTCGATGGTGCGACGGAAGCGACGAATCGCGACGTCGAACGGCTCGGGCTCGTTTTCTTTGAGGGTGATAGTGGTCGTGACGATCCTGATTTGCAAACGTATTTCTAACTGCGCGATGCCGTTTAAACGCCGCGCGCCGGCACTCCGATCGTCCGCCGGATGTTGGATATCGAGGCGAACAAAAGAGAGAGTTGGGATTCAACCGCCTGGGCGGCGTGCGCGCTCGCGAGAACAACCTGAACACGCAGCTCGGAGCCGTTCTTCGCTGCGCGTTGACATTGTCATTTTCAGCGTCGAAGGCAAAAAATCAAAATCGTCGGGCACATTTCTCAATTTGGGTGATGTTACCAGAACCTTGCGCCTGCGCCAACCTCTGTGAAACGTCCAACTCCTTGATGCAACAGATTTATTTCCGCCAGGTGCTGGCCTCGTCGAGCAGCACGACGTCTTCGGCGGAGAGTGGTCAGCGGGTGGCCTCCGCGAGGCTTTCCAGTTGCTTGACCGATATCGCGCTCGGCGCCGTGATGCTCGGGCGCGCGATGAGCCACGCGAGCGCGATGGTCGCGGGCGTGGTGTCGTTGCGTTTGACGACTTCGTCGAGCGCGTCGAGGATCTTCATTCCGTGGGTATAGAGAAGAGATACTGCTCCACGCGTGAACCGCGCGCCTTGCCTTGCGCGTCGGCCTTCGAGCGGTATTTGCCCGACAGGAAGCCGCTCACGAGCGCGTAATACGGCACGACCGCCACCCTGTGCGCCTCGGCGACAGGTTCGAGGTCGGGCTTGTAGCCTTCGCGGTCGTAAAGATTGTACTCCATCTGGAGGATCTGATATAACGATAAATTTTTATTCTTTGACAGCTTTCCTTTGACAGCTTGAGCGCCTCGTCCAGCCGCGCGCCGGTGTAGTTCGACGCGCCGATCATCCGCACCTTGCCCGCCTTGATCAGCTTCTGATAGGCGCCGAGGGTCTCGTCGAGGAGCTAACGTCAAGAGTGGTGTATGAGCCGCATCGTGACAGTTGAATTCAAGC
>LFJI01000228.1 GCA_001235855.1 Candidatus Burkholderia brachyanthoides | reverse complement strand
AAATCGCCAAAGAAGTAAATAGCTCCCTCATGGGGATTTTGAACTGCTCTCTAAGGACAACACGCCTGTGGTGATCCATTACGAGATCGTGCCGGGCGACAAGGTTCACGTGCAGGTTACGGCCAAGGGCGGCGGCTCGGAAAACAAATCGAAGTTCGCGATGCTGAACCCGTCCGACTCCATCGTCGACTGGGTGCTGAAACCCGTCCCGACGATGGGCGCGGGCTGGTGCCCGCCGGGAGCGGAAAAGGCGATGGTCATGGCGAAGGAATCGCTGATGGACCCGATCGACATTCAGGACATCATCGCGCGCGGGCCGCAGAATTGGATCGAGGAACTGCACGAGAAGGTGAATGCGCTCGGCATCGGCGCGCAAGGTCTCGGCGGCCTCGCGACCGCGCTCGACGTCAAGATTATGGCCGGGCCGACGCACGGCGCGTCCAAGCCCATCTCCACCATTCCGAACTGCGCGGCGACGCGTTACGCGCACTTCACGCTCGACGCATGGCCAGACGTTATACGTGGCAGCCGAACACGGAAACGAGCAAGCGTGTCGATCTGAACACGCTGACGCCGGAAGAAGTCGCTTCGTGGAAGCCGGGCCAGACGCTGCTGCTCTCGGGCAAGATGCTCACCGGCCGCGACGCCGCGCACAAGCGCATCGCCGGCATGCTCGCCCGCGGCGAGAAGCTTCCGGTGGACTTCACCAACCGCGTGATCTATTACGTCGGCCCGGCAAGCCCGACCACGGCCACGCGCATGGACAAATTCACCGAGATGATGCTCGCTTAGACCGGCCTGATCTCGATGGCGGCAAGGCCGAGCGCGGCCCAGCCGCCATCGAGGCAATCAAGAATCACCAAGCCGCGTATCTGATGGCCGTGGGCGGCGCGGCGTATCTCGTGTCGAAGGCGATCCGCGAAGCGGAGGTGTTCGCGTTCGAAGAACTCGACATGGAAGCCATCTACGAGTTCGACATGCAGAACATGCCGGTCACGGTCGCGGTGGATTCGAGCGGCACGTCGGTCCACAAGACCGGCCCCGCCGAATGGCAAGCGAAGATATCGGCAAGATTCCGGTCGCGGTCGCATGAAGGCTGCATAAAGCTGCTGAACGGCGGCTTTCAACGCCGATCGCATGACGAGAGCGGTTTTCATTCTTAGTTTTATCTACTTCGAAAAGTTTTCTTCTCAACCTTGGTTTTATCACGCTCAAGGTTTATCTTTGCAACAGCCCTACGTCACAAAACAGGAACAATCATGCAAGACGACGCGAAAGTCATCGAATATCTGAATGCGCAGTTGAAAAACGAACTGACCGCGATCAACCAGTACTTCCTGCACGCCCGGATGTACAAGCATTGGGGCCTGGAAAAGCTCGGCAAGCGTGAATACGACGAGTCGATCGGCGAGATGAAGCATGCCGACTGGATCATCCAGCGCGTGTTCATGCTCGACGGCCTCCCCAACCTGCAGGATCTGCACAAGCTGCTGATCGGCGAAGAGACCGAAGAAATCCTCGGCTGCGACCTGAAGCTCGAGCAGATTTCCCAGGCAACCTGTAAGGAAGCCATCGCGTATTGCGAATCGGTGCGTGATTACGTGTCGCGCGAAATCTTCGAGAAGATCCTCGACGATACCGAAGAGCATATCGACTGGCTCGAAACGCAACTGGATCTGATCAAGAAGGTTGGCATCCAGAACTACCAACAAACTATGATGGGCGAAGGCGAGTAATTCTTTTGCTTTGAATGTCTGCTGACGCTGTATCCCCGCTGAATCCGATCCTGCGCGCCGACGCCTGTGCGAGCGCGTCGGTCGGCATCTTCGATTCCGGTCTGGGCGGTTTGTCGGTGCTGCGCGCGGTGCGCGCGGTCCTGCCGCGCGAACGGCTCATCTACGTCGCCGATTCCCTCTATGCGCCCTACGGTGAGAAAGACGACGATTTCATTGTCGATCGCACCGTGGCCATTTGCGGCTGGCTCGCAGCGCAAGGCGCGAAGGCGCTGGTGGTCGCGTGCAACACGGCAACCGCCCAGTCGATCGCGCGTGTGCGCGAACTGCATGCGATCCCGCTGGTCGGCGTCGAACCGGGCGTGAAACCGGCGGCGGCGGTGTCCAAATCACGCGTGGTCGGCGTGCTGGCCACGCAGGTCACCTTGCGCTCCGCGCGTTTTCAGACGCTGCTCGAACGTTACGCGGGCGATTGCCGCTTCCTCTGCCAGCCGGGACACGGGCTGGTTCAGGCCGTCGAACGTTGCGATACGTCGTCGCTGCAGCTCATGGCGCTGCTCGAAAGCTATCTCGCACCGATGCTCGATGCCAGCGCCGACACGCTCGTGCTCGGCTGCACGCACTACCCTTTCCTCGATCGCGCGATCCGCGATATCGCCGGCGAACGGCTGCAGATCGTCGATACGAGCGTCGCCATTGCGCGTCAGCTCGAGCGGCTGATCGAAGCGGGCGGCCTCAAGAACGACGCATCGCCCGATACGGCTGCGATGCCGCGCTTCTGTTCCACCGCCGATGGCGAGCCGCAACGGCAACTCGCTGCCTTGCTACTGCAACTCGACGCGCCCGTCGAGCACGTCGTCATCCCTTCGCGCCGCACGAGCGTTCCAGAACCCGACATCGCCTGAGGGTTTCTCACTTCGGCAAACGCATCTTCCGCCCGAAAACCCTTGCCAGGCAAGGCTCCAAGCAAAAAGCTCGCGCACCTCCCTGCTGTGTTACAAAAAACACAGTACCGCTTGCAAAGGTGACCATACTGAATGATAATAATTCGCATTAATGTAAGCTATCCCACGCAATCATGATTATCTGTGTCTGCAAATCAGTGTCCGACCGAAAGATACGAGCCGCCATCGCGGACGGCGCGGCGTCTTTCGACGAACTGCAATTCGAGTTCGGCGTCGCGCTGTGCTGCGGTAAGTGCGAGGAAAGCGTGCGTGACGTGATGGCGCAAAGCGGCGTGTGCGCGTCGCGCTGCGGCGTCCAGCAGCGCGAACTGGCGCAGCCGGTGCCGCTGATGTTCTACGAGCGCAAGGCAGCCTAAAATATCCCGCGCCGCGCGGTAATGGGCGGCGCATCGTCGAGGCCACGGTCTGCACCGTCCGGCCATCCGGTCGTTTGAATCGCGCTCCGCGAGCCAGGTTACCTTCCATCACTCGGTCACTAGCCAGCCACGTATCCCCTTTATCCTGCGGAGGGGAAGATGGAATTGTTGCTGATCGGTTTCGTGGGTTTCGTGACCACCCTGTTTATTTCCCTGCTAATTTTCCGAAAATGACGTCGTTTGGTTTCCCACTCGCCACACTGGTCGAGCCAGCACCTCCTAGTTTCGTTCCGGATCGCAGCGTTATCAGCCTTTCGCCGGGCACCGCAGGCAGCCAATAAGAATGCAGTCCCCGAGCACCTCTCCCGTCACCTTTCAAAACCGCGCCGCCCGCGAACGGCAATCCGCGCCTGATCGCCATCGCGGTCGTGATCGCGATTCACGACGGTTTGCGCATCGTCGCGATGACGATGCGCAATGACCTGCCGCCGCGCCCGATCGAAGCCAAGTCGATCACGGCGATGCTGATCAGCGAAACTCCGCAGCCCGCGCCTCAGCCGGTCGCCGTCGAATCGCCGCCCCCGCCGAAGCCCGAACTGAAGCCGATTCCAAAGCCGAAGGTTAAACCCAAGATCGAGCCGAAGCCCACGCCGATGCCGGTCACGGAAGTGCCGTCGCAAATCGCCGCGCCAGCGCCGGACCCGACGCCGCCGCCCGCCGCGCCCGCCATCGGCAAGCCGACGATGGATCTGGCCGCGCCGAAGAACGTCGCGCATCTGTCGTGCAACATCGCGCAGCCCGAATATCCGGCAATGGCGCGGCGCCGCAGCGAGACCGGCACGGCCACCGTTCGCCTCACCGTCGGCCTGAGCGGAAAAATCGAAAACGTCACGCTGCAAAAAAGCAGCGATTCGTCGCGGCTGGATGACGCCGCGCTCGAAGCAGTGGGCGGCAGCGCGTGCAGCCTGTACAAGGAGAACGGCGAAGCAATTCGCGCGACCTCCACGGCGCTATTCGTCTTCAGACTCGACAACTGATCCGATTTAATTTTTTTGAATACAGGAATAGGGAAAATGCAAAACTACGAGATTGCACACGTCTGGTCGCAAGGCGACTTCGTCACACGGGACATCGCGCTCGCGCTGGTCATCATGTCGGTGCTGTCGTGGACCGTCATCGTCATGAAGGCGTGGAACGTCGTGCGCCTGAAGCGCCTCACCAAGAACGCCGAACAGGCTTTCTGGCACTCGGACGACTTCAACGACGGCATCAAGAAGCTCGGCAGCCAGTCGTCGAGCCCGGCGGATAACCCTTTCCTCGCGCTCGCGCTGGCGGCTCAGGAAGCGGCCGAGCATCACACGCAGACGCAATCGCATCTGCATGATCGCATGGACGTGTCCGATTGGATCACGCGCTGCCTGAAAGACACGATGGACGAAGGCGTCGGCCGCATGCAGGCCGGTCTCGCCATCCTCGCGTCGATCGGTTCCACCTCGCCGTTCGTGGGTCTGTTCGGCACCGTCTGGGGTATCTATCACGCGCTCCTGACCATCGACGCGACGGGTCAGACGTCGATCGATCAGGTCGCAGGCCCGGTCGGCGAATCGCTGATCATGACCGCCTTCGGCCTGTTCGTCGCCATTCCGGCGGTGCTCGGCTACAACACCCTCACCCGCGCGAACAAGAGCATCGTTACGAAGCTGAACCGCTTCGCGCACGGTCTGCACGCGTTCTTCGTCACGGGCGCCAAGCTCAACTCGTCGGCCAAGCGCACCAAGAACGGCGGCTCCGACAATCTGCGTCTCGCGCCGCGTGCGTCCGCATCCCATCCTCGTAAGCGCCGGAGGTTCGCAATATGGCCATGAGCCCTTTCGCCGGCGATGAAGACGACGGCATGATGAGCGAGATCAACATGACGCCGCTCGTCGACGTCATGCTCGTTCTCCTGATCATTTTCCTCGTGACCATTCCGGCCATGCACAACGCGGTGAAGGTCGATCTGCCGCATGCGAGCAGCCAGCCGCAGGACGAGAAGCCCGCCCACGTGAACGTGGCGATTCAGGCGGACGGCAGCATCTTTTGGGACGACAAGCCCGTCGACGAAGCCACGCTGAATGCGCGCATCGCGCAGGCGGCGCAGCAGAATCCGCAGCCCGAGATTCATCTGCGCGCCGATCGCACGGTCGCGTACGAGAAAGTCGCCGATCTCATATCCGCGGCGCAATCCGGCGGTCTCACCAAGATCGGCTTCGTCACCGAACCGAAGAACGGCAAGTAACCGGCGCAGGTCGAGCGCCAACAAACGGGCAGGAAATCGGCATAGGGGACGGCGCTGAGGCTGTCCCCCCTGCCACACCATCCGGCATGCGGGTCCGCACCGGGCGGTTCGGGGAGTGGA
>LFJI01000227.1 GCA_001235855.1 Candidatus Burkholderia brachyanthoides | reverse complement strand
CCAGTCCTCAGCGGCCTAGCCGAATAACTGTCCAACTTTGCGGGGTCAGTTCAGCTTGAGTCGGGGCTTTTTGTTTTACGGCTTTGCGGCACGAACGGCGCGAAGAACGCGCCATGAACGGCCGCCCAGCATCCTAACCTATCGCGCCAAGAACCGCTCCGTCAATCGCACCCAGTACGATGATCCCACCGACAGCAAATCGTCGTTGAAATCGTAGCTGGCGTTATGCAGCATGCACGGACCCATCCCATGTCCGGAGTCGCGGTGCCGGCCGTCGCCATTCCCGAGAAACGCGTAACAGCCCGGCTTCTCGATCAGCATGAAGGAAAAGTCCTCGGAGCTCATCGTCGGTTCGACGGACGCATCGACCTTATCTTTTCCCACGACTTCCGTCATTACCTCAGCCGCAAAGCGCGTTTGTTCCGCGTCGTTGACGGTAGGCGGGTAATTGCGATGAAAATAGACTTCGACTTCGCAGTCGTACGCAGCAGCGGTTGCCTCGGCGATCTTGCGCATCCGCGCTTCGATGAGATCCAGCGCTTCGACCGTGAAGGTGCGCACGGTGCCGCCCATCCAGGCTTGTTCCGGCACGACGTTCACGGCCTCGCCCGTATGGATTTGCGTAATCGATAGAACAGCGGTATCGAGCGGCCTCTTATTTCGGGTGATGATGCTTTGAAGTCCATTGGCGATCTGAAACGCAGTGAAGACCGGATCGTGTCCGTTGTTCGGCATCGCTGCATGCGATCCCGTGCCGCGAATCGTGATGCGGAATTCGTTGCTCGATGCCATGATCGGGCCCGCGGTCACGCCGAAGTGTCCAGCGGGAATGCCCGGCCAGTTATGGATGCCGAATACCGCATCGACCGGAAAGCGATCGAACAGGCCATCCTCGATCATGGCTTTCGCGCCCGCGCCACCTTCTTCGGCAGGCTGAAAGATGAAAACAACCGTACCATTGAAGGTTCCGTGTTTGGCGAGATGCTTGGCCGCACCGAGCAGCATCGCGGTATGACCGTCGTGGCCGCACGCGTGCATGCGTCCTTCGTTCGTCGAGCGATGCTCGAACGTATTGATTTCCTGGATGGGCAGCGCGTCCATATCCGCACGCAGACCGATCGACGCCTTGCCCGACCCGCGTTTCAGAACGCCGACCACGCCGGTCTTGCCGAGTCCGCGATGCACGGCAACCCCCCAACGTTCCAGCGATTCCGCCACCAGCTTCGAGGTACCGACTTCTTCATAGCGCAACTCGGGGTTGGCATGGATTCTTCGTCGGAGGGATTTGATTTCGTCGTGCGATGCTGCGATTTCAGGGATCAGATTCATTTGAACCACTCTCACGTTTGAATTCGGATCACGCGTATTGACGACGCGCCTCCGCTTCATTCTACGCCGTGACTATTTAACGGACCGAGCGGTCTGTCGCATTGCGCCCATAATAGAATTCCGAGATCTGCCGTCCATTATCTGGATTCGTCCCAATTCTCATGAACGCCCCTCGCCGAGTTTGCCCGAGCCGTTTGTCCCCACGATTGCCCCGATACCTGCGCGCTGCGCGTGACCGTGAAGGACGGCAAAGCGGTTCAAGGTCAGCGGCGATCCCGATCATCCACCGACGCAGGGCGTGCTGTGTACGAAAGTCACGCGATACGCCGAGCGGACGCATCACAACTCGCCTTGGAACGTGCTTGGCGCGTCGAGGCTGAATCGGACGATTTGCGCCGCCGGCCGGCGCGGCAGGGCTGAAATATACCTACGGCGCGAGTCTCGGCATGAACGTCGAGTTTTTCAGGGAAAGCGAAATCATCCTGATCCGGGGCGCTAACCCGATCGCGTCGAGCCTGCATTTTTGGACACTCGCACAGGAAGCGAAGCGGCGCGGCGCGAAGCTCATCGCCATCGATCCGTATAAGTCGCTGAGCGCGGAGAAGTGTCATCAGCACATTGCATTGCGGCCAGGGACGGATGCGGCCTTGGCGCTCGGCATGATTCACGTGCTGATCCGCGAGAATCTCGTCGATCGCGCCTACATCGACGCGCATACGCTGGGCTTCGATGAACTCGCCGAGCGCGCGGCGCAGTATCCGCCATCGCGGGTCGCGCAAATCTGCGGAATCTCGGAAGACGAAATCATCGATCTCGCGCGCGCCTTCCCTTCGGTTCGACGAAGAAGGCCGCCATTCGACTCAATTACGGCATGCAGCGAACGCGAGGCGGTGGCAATGCGGTCCGCGCCGTCGCCTGCCTGCCGTCACTGACGGGCGCGTGGCGAGAGCGCGTGGGCGGCCTATTGCTCTCGTCGTCCGGATGGGCGCCTGTCGATCACAGCACGCTCGAGCGTCCCGATCTGCTGCCCGGCTGGCCCTCGAAGATTCCGCGCGTCATCAATATGAACACGATCGGCGACGCCTTACTGCATCCCGGCGACGAAACCTTCGGCCCGAAGATCGAAGCGGTGATCGTCTACAACTCGAATCCGGTGGCGGTCGCACTCGATTCCGAAAAGGTGGCGGCGGGTTTCGCGCGTGAGGATCTGTTCACGATCGTTCTCGAACACTTCCAAACGGACACCGCGGACTATGCCGATCTGATTTTCCCTGCGACGACACAGCTCGAACACCTCGACGTACACAAGTCGTACGGCCATACACACGTGATGGCGAATCTCCCTGCCATCGAACCGGTTGGCGGCACACTTCCGAATACCGAGGAATACCGAGATCTTTCGCGGTATCGCGCGGGCGATGGGACTCACCGAACCCGCGCTGTTCGAGAGCGGAGCAGCTCGCATCGAAAGCCTTTCGCTGGAGCGATCTTGCGCTCAAGGGGCAAAGTTGGGACGTGCTGAAGACGTCCGGATGGATCGGACTGAACATCCCTGAAGCACCGCTCGCCGAAGGCGGCTTCAGAACACCGTCCGGAAAATGCGAGTTCGCGGGTTCTATAGCGAACGTCTGAAGCGCGAAGGGCTCGATCCATTGCCCGACTAACTCCCGCCATACGAATCCACCGATGGTTCGCCCGAACTTGCCGCGCGCTATCCGCTGGCGATGATCTTGCCGCCTGTCCGCAATTTTTTGAATAGCAGCTTCGTCAATGTCGAGAGCCTGCGTTCCACCGAAGGACAGCCGCATCTCGACATCCATCCGGCCAACGCGGAAGTTCGTGGTATCAAAGAAGGTATGATCGTACGAATATTCAACGACCGCGGATCGATGGAAGCGCAAGCGCGCGTCACTGACCGCGCGAAGGTGTGGTGGTCGGACTATCGATCTGGTGGAAAAAGCTGTCGCCAGATGGGCGCGATGCAAATCAGGTGACCAGTCAGGCTTTGACTGATCTCGGAGGATCAGCCATGTTTTATGATTGTTTGGTGGAAGTCGAGTCGGCGTATCAATGAATATGCGTAACGTAGTTGCAGTGAAGCTTGCACTTGCATGGTGGCGTCTAACCCAGTTGTCGGAAGCAGATCGAATGGCTAGGATTCTATTTTTGCACGGCCATTCTAAAATCGTATAAAGGAGACGCCCATGGATAAACCTTGGGTCAAGTCCTACCCAGAGGGTGTACCTGCGGAGATAGACGCGTCGGCTTACCGGTCCGTCTCTGATCTGCTCGAGGACAGCTTCCGCAAGAACCGCGACCGGCGCGCGTTTGTGTGCATGGGCAAGGCGATCACTTACGGTGAACTCGACGAGATGTCCAGACGTCTGGCCGCCTGGTTTCAGCTCAAAGGTTTGCAGCGCGGCGCGCGCGTCGCGCTGATGATGCCCAACGTGCTGCAGTATCCGGTGGCGATCGCCGCGGTGTTGCGCGCCGGGTATATCGTCGTCAACGTCAATCCGCTTTACACACCGCGCGAACTCGAGCATCAGATCAAGGACAGCGGCGCGGAAGCCATCGTCATTCTGGAGAATTTCGCGCACACGTTGCAGGCCGTCGTCAGAAATACGGCGATCAAGCATGTGGTGGTTGCGGCGATGGGTGATCTTATGGGCCTCAGGGCTGATCGTGAATCTCGTCGTGCGGCGCGTGAAGAAGATGGTGCCAGAATGGAGCCTGCCGGGCAGCATGCGCTTCAACGATGCACTGGCCGAAGGCGCGCGTCACACGCTCGCGAAGGCTGAGCCGAAGCCGGACGACGTTGCGTTCCTTCAATACACCGGCGGCACAACGGGTGTCGCGAAGGGCGCGACGCTCACGCATCGCAACCTGATCGCGAACGTGCTGCAATCGGAAGTGTGGCTCGAGCCGGCGAGAGCGGGCCGGCCCGACATCGGCCAGTTCGTCTGCGTCGTGGTCTTGCCGCTGTATCACATCTTCGCGTTGACGGTTTGCGGCATGCGGACGATCCGCACCGGCGGCCTCGGCGTCCTGATTCCGAATCCGTACGATATCGGCGGCACGATCAAGGAACTGAAGGGCATCCCGATCAACACGTTCCCGGCCGTGAACACGCTGTATAATGCGCTGCTGAATCACCCGGACTTCAAGATGCTCGATTTCTCCAAGCTCATCGCGGCCAACGGCGGCGGCATGGCGGTGCAGGAAGTCGTCGCGAAGCGCTGGTTTTCGGTGACGGGCGTGCCGATCATCGAGGGTTACGGTTTGTCGGAGACGTCGCCGTGCGTCACCTGCAATCCGGTCACTGCGACCGAATATACTGGCACCATCGGCTTGCCCTTGCCGTCGACGGAAATCGCCATTCGGGACGACGATAACAACGACGTTCCGCTCGGTCAGCCCGGTGAGATCTGCATCCGTGGCCCGCAGGTCATGGCGGGCTACTGGAAGCGGCCCGACGAGACCGCCAAGGTCATGACGCCGGACGGCTTTTTCCGTTCGGGCGATGTCGGCGTGCTCGACGAGCGCGGTTACGTGAAGATCGTCGATCGCAAGAAGGATATGATTCTCATATCGGGCTTCACGATGTGTATCCAAACGAGATCGAAGATATCGTCGCGATGCTGCCGGGCGTGTTCGAAGTCGCGGCGGTCGGCATCAAGGATCAGAATTCGGGCGAGGCGGTGAAGCTGTTCATCGTCCGCCGCGATCAGAGCCTGACCGAAGCCGATGTCATGGCGTACTGCAAGAAGCGACTCACGGAGAAGCGACTCACGGGCTACAAACGTCCGCGCATGATTGAGTTCCGCAACGATCTGCCGAAGAGCAATGTCGGCAAGATTCTGAGAAGGGAATTGCGCGACGGCACCGTCTGATCGCGCGTCCGCTAATCGAGCCTCCGCGTCCGCCAGAATGTGTATTTCAGACCGAGCTGGACAGTAGTCTTGTGAAGTAGCGACGCGGGTCAACCGTGGTACGCTGGACGATTTCGTCGAGAGGCTATAGCTATACTATATGGCATATCCAACGTTGACCATGCGTAAAATTGTATCCGTCAGCGCATCCCGTCTGAACCGAAGTTAACGCAGTGCGAAGGTGCTTCCATTGTAAGCACTGGAGCTAGG
>LFJI01000226.1 GCA_001235855.1 Candidatus Burkholderia brachyanthoides | reverse complement strand
CTATCCCAGGCCATAATCGACTTCGGACGAACCATTCGTCCGAAGTGTTACCCATCTCTCCGGTCTATACACAGCATGAAAATCGGCCGGCGCCTCGCCGATGCCGACGATCCGCCCCGCCGCGATGAACAGGTCCTTGCGTTCTTCCGTACCCGCAGCCGGGTCGATGATCGTGCCGCCTTGAATCTGAATCTTCATGTCTTAATCGCTGTTACCGGCCACAATGCCCATCACCGCCCTCCGCACGGCGATACCGAAAGTCACCTGATTCAAAATGACCGATTGCGGGCCGTCGGCCACCTGTGAATCGATTTCGACGCCGCGGTTCATCGGGCCAGGATGCATCACGATGGCATCGGGCGCGGCGAGCGCGAGACGCTCGGGCGTCAAGTTCCAGATCTTGAAATACTCCTGCGCGGAGGGTAGCAACGCGCCGCTCATGCGCTCGTTCTGCAAGCGCAGCATGATGTCACGTCGACGCCCTTCAGGCCTTCGTCGACGTTGTGATAGACGTGCACGCCCAAAATGGTCAGCGCATGAATGTCCGAGCGCGCCACGCGCGAATGCAGGATGTCGCCGACGATAGGATAGCCACGCGCAGCTTCGTGAAGTCGCGCTTGTAGTGGCGGATCGTGTACATGTCGAGCAGGCCTTGCGTCGGATGCGCGTGACGGCCATCGCCCGCGTTGATCACATGCACGTGTGGCGCGCAATGCTCGGCGATCAGATACGGCGCGCCGCTCGATGCATGACGCACGACGAACATGTCCGCGTGCATCGCGGAGAGATTGTTGATCGTGTCGAGCAACGATTCGCCCTTGCTCGTGGACGACGCGTTGATGTTCAGATTCAGCACGTCCGCCGACAGGCGCTTGGCCGCGATCTCGAACGTGGTGCGCGTGCGCGTGGAGTTCTCGAAGAACAGGTTGAACACCGACTTGCCGCGCAAGAGCGGCACTTTCTTCACTTCGCGGTCGGTCACGCTCAGGCGCTCAGGAACTCCTCGGTCGTATCGAGGATATGCGTGACGATTAAGCGCGGCAGCCCTTCGATGGTGAGCAGGTGTTTCAACTCGCCGTTCTTCGTGAGTTGCGGATTGCCCTTGAGAAAGCTGTACCGGAACGTGTCGGCTGTCTTGTCCGATGCGGACGCGCCGGACTCGGCTGCGCCCTGGGTGGCGGTGTTCACGATGACTCTGCTTTAAAAAATGACCAACGCACGTTCAGTGCGCACGCGCTCCCGTCGTGAACGCGAACGCGCCGCCTTCACGGCGCGACAACACCAGATTCTCGTTCGCCGGCAACTCGACGTTCGCGCCGACGAAGCGTGCCGAGATCGGCATTTCGCGACCGCCGCGATCGGCGAGCACAGCGAGTTCGATCGATGCGGGCCGGCCGTAGTCGTAGATCTCGTTGATCGCGGCGCGCACGGTGCGCCCGGTCGAGAGCACGTCGTCGATCAGGATGATGCGGCGGCCGTTCACGTCGAACGGCAATTCCGTGGGACGCGCCTGACTGTGCAAGCCCTTCTTCGCATAGTCGCGCGATGCAGCGCCACGTTCACCACGCCGAAGTTGGGCGCGTTCAACTCTTTGGCCAGCCACTCCGCGAGTTACACGCCGCCGCTGTGGATGCCCGCGAGCACCGCGCCATCGTCCGATGCCAGCGGATTGCCCGTACGCGGTACGAATCTGCCCGGCGAGCGCCTGATAAAGCGCTTCGGCATCAATGAAGCTCATGGTCTTGGGGAAGTCCGTCGAGATATTGTTGAAGGATGACACGGGCGGCTTCGGCATCGATATCGTCGAAGCCGCCGCGCGCATTGGTGCGCACGCCGCGCGCGCGGAGATCGGCTTTCGCATCGACAGACGAGTAGCGCTCGTCCATCCATTGCACGGGCACGTTGAAACGCCCGTTCACCTGATTGCCGAAGCGTTTGGCCAATGCGCTCATTTCGTGCGGCGTGCCGTCCGGATGCATGGGCATGCCGACGACGATGGTGTCCGGCTTCCACTCCGCAACCAGCTTGCCAACTTCCTCGAAGCGATACCCACGGCTGCGGTTCTCGACGACGATCAAGGCACGCGCATTGCGAGTCAGCGTATTGCCGACGGCGACACCGATGCGTTTTTCGCCGTAGTCGAATGCCAGCAGCGTGGCTTCGCGGCTCATGCGTGCCCTGCTTCGCCGGACAACATGGAACGCGACACGCCGAGCAGCAACAGCGCGGCTTCGAGACGTTCCTCGGCAGGCACGTCGAAGATGATACGCGGATCGGCCTCGACGGTGAGCCAGCCGTTCTTGGAGATTTCTTCCTCGAGCTGGCTCGCGCCCCAGCCCGCATGACCGAGCGTGAGCAGAAAGCGGTCGGGGCCCTTGCCGCTCGCGACCGCTTCGAGCACGTCTTTCGACGTGGTCATGGCGAGGCCGCCGGGCACGCTCATGGACGAGCTATACGGTTCGCCGTCGTTTTCCTCGTGCAGCACGAAGCCGCGTTCCGTTTGAACGGGACCGCCGAAATACACGGGCAAATGAACGAGCGGTTCGATCTCTAGCTTGAGATCGATGCGATTGAAGAGGGACTGGAGATCGATGTCCGTCGGCCGGTTGATGACGAGGCCGAGGGCGCCTTTCTCGGTGTGATCGCAAAGATAGACCACGGTTCCTGAAAACGTCGGATCGGCCATGGACGGCATGGCAATCAGGAACTGATTCGTCAAATTGATGCGATCGTAAGTCTTGGACATAATTCGGAATTTTACCAAAGGCGCTGCGAGATGGCCGACTTTGATCTGGGCCTGGTCTGGTTTCGGCGGGGACCTGCGCACGGCAGACAATGCTGCACTCTATCACGCGCTCACACGCTGCCGGCGCGTGCTGTGCGCGTTTGTTTTTGACCGCGAGATCCTCTCTCCGCTCGATAAAAAAGACCGTCGCGTGGCCTTCATTCATGCGAGCGCGGCGGAACTGGATCGCACCCTGCGCGAAGCTGGCGGCGCGCTGATCGTGCGGCACGGGCATCCGGTGCACGACATTCCGGCGCTCGCACGCGAATGCGGCGCGAACGCGGTGTTCGCCAATCGCGACTACGAACCGGACGCGAAGGCGCGCGACGACGCGGTCGCGCAGAAGTTGGCGAGCCAAGACATCGCGTTTTTCAGCTTCAAGGATCAGGCCGTCTTCGATCATGACGAAGTCATGACAGGCGCCGACAAACCGTACACCGTGTTCACGCCGTACAAGCGCAAATGGCTGCAGACGCTCACGCCGGACGCGTTGAAGCCGTACGCGTCGGAAGACCATCTGAACGCGCTGGCGAAGCCGCCGTCTGGCGTCAGGCATGCCATGCCGTCGCTCGCCGAACTGGGTTTTGGCCACGCCCAGCCGCCCGCGTTTCCGGCCGGCACGAGCGGTGCATACGAGCTGTTCGACAACTTCCGCGATCGCATGTCCGACTACGATCACGCGCGCGAATTTCCCGCCAAGAAAGGCCCGAGCTATCTCGGCGTGCATTTGCGGCACGGCACGATTTCGATCCGCGCGCTCGCCCCCAGCGCGCACGACGCGCAGCGCCACGGCAACAAGGGCGCGGAAACATGGCTAGGCGAACTTGTCTGGCGCGAATTCTATTTCTCCGTGCTGCACCATTTCCCGCAGGTCGGCGTGCTGGGCGTGGGCGATCACCGCGCATTCAAGCCGGAATACGACCGCATCCGCTGGGAAACAGGCGATGCCGCCGACGCGAATTTCGCCGCCTGGTGCGCGGGACAGACCGGCTATCCGCTCGTCGATGCGGCGATGCGCCAGATCAACGAATCCGGCTATATGCACAACCGTCTGCGGATGGTGGTCGCGAGTTTTCTGACAAAGGATTTCGGCATCGACTGGCGGCTCGGCGAAGCGTACTTCGAAGCGCTCCTGAACGACTTCGATCTGTCGAACAACAATGGCGGCTGGCAATGGGCTGCGTCGAGCGGATGCGATGCGCAACCGTATTTCCGCATCTTCAATCCGGTCACGCAGTCTGAGAAGTTCGATGCGGCAGGGACCTTAATTCGCCATTACGTGCCGGAGATCGCGGGTTTGCCGAATCGCGCGATCCACGCGCCGTGGCTTGCCAAGCCGGATACGCTGAAGGAAGCGAAGATTGCGCTCGGCGCGGACTATCCGCAGCCGATCGTCGATCACGACGCCGCGCGTAAACGCACGCTCGCGCGCTACGACGTGGTGCGCGGCCCGGGCAAACGCAAGGCAGGCGCGAGCGAAGAGAAAGACGATGACGCTTAACGCGTGAGCGCGATGGGCCGCTCGATCATCGACGTGAGCGCGACGACCGACGAACGGCCCTCCTGACGGCGCGATGCCCGCGGCGGCCTGATGCAGCATCGAGCGCAGCATCTGCGCGGCGCGTTCGGGCACACAGTGGCGTCGAGGCCGCGCGTGTCGCCGGGTGCGCCGTCTCGGCATCGGGATGCGCTTCGCCGTGGTACACCACACGCCGCCACGCGAGACCGAGCGTGGCGGCCAGCAGCGCGACGTGGCCTAGCCCCAGCGCGCAAGCCGCCGCACCCAGCCGGTGCGATGCGTCCGCCGCGTGCAGCGCGGCCGTGGCATCGACGGTATTCGTTTCGCTTGCCTGCGAGCCGCGCTCGACCAGTCCGTCGATCGAAGCTTCCGCGCTCTGCAAAAACTCCTCGTATGATGCCGCGTTCACGCGCAGCACGCCGAGATCGCGTGTGGTGCTGTCGTGGTTGGCGTCCTCGCTCGCTTGCTCCCACGCCGCCTCGGACTCGGGTGCCGCCGCGACGTGCGCGACCGTCAGGCCTTAATCGCGCAACACGTCCACGCGTTCGGCATCCTCAGGTGTTGCGCCGTAGAGCGCGAAATCGCGCCACAGCAGCGCAAGCGTCGCGCGCACCAGCGAGCGTGGCGCAAACGTCGATGCATGCGCCTGATCCGCCAGCACCAGATTGACGCGCGCGTAGAGACGTTTGGCGTCGGCATCGGCGGCGGCGTTTGCACCGTCGTGACGCTCGGCGCGCTCGCGCAACGCCCACACGGTGTTCAGCGCGAGACGCCAGAAATCGTAGGGATCGGCGCTGCCCAGTTCGCCCAGACATTCGTCGAGCCGCGTGTAATTGTAATGCTGCGCGCTTTCGCCGGCGGGCGCGCGCGGCGGGCGCACGCAACAGCTTGAGCAGCGCATCCTCGTAATGGGCCCGGATGGGCCCGGATGCGCGCGAGCCGGTCTGGCGCGACGTCCGACAACGTGGCAGGCGCGTTCCACGTCCCGCCAGCGCGAGGTCGTCATAGGACACCGGCGCGATGCGCGTGTGATTGCCAGCAGCGAATGCAGCCCGCGATAGTGATCGAACAACGCAGTCGAGCACGACAGCTCACGCAGATTGTGACGCTCGACCGCGCATTGACTCAGGTTATTTGTTACCGAGCGAGGCTCGTTGCCTCAAGTATT
>LFJI01000225.1 GCA_001235855.1 Candidatus Burkholderia brachyanthoides | reverse complement strand
TCCAGTGCTCAATCAACTAAGGACTTTGCAGTGGCGGGTGAAGAGGCATGGCGCTTAGACCGGGCGAGGGAGCTCGTGGTTTGTGGGCCATCTTTTTCATCATCGTCGCGACGTCCGGGCGCTTCACACCTTGGACTTTCATCCGCCCGATCATCGGAATGATATTGCGCTCGATGGCGCTCTGATAAACCTTTTGCGTGCTTGGCTTGTTGCGCTGCCCAGAATAATCTTCCGTGAATTTGGTGCACAACTCTTTGACCGTGGGGGTCTTGCGCGCCGCCGCCTTGTCTGCGGCGGGATCACCACCCCGGCGCACCTGCGCCAGCCATTCTTGCGCTGAGCGATCGTGCCTGTTCGACCGTCAGCTTACTAGCTTACTATATTGGCCCAACGCTGGCTTGCGCCGTTCTCCGGCATGACAGCGGCCGGACGCGCTTACTTCAATGCATCGAACGCACGCGCGCGGATTTCATCGACCGCGCCAAGGCCCGAAATCTTGTGATACGCCGGCACCTTGAGGCCGTTCGCCGCCGAGCCGTTCTTCGCCCAGTCGTTGTAGTAGGTGATGAGCGGCTTGGTCTGCGCCTCGTACACGTCGAGACGCTTCTTCACGGTCTCTTCCTTGTCGTCGTCGCGCTGGATCAGCGGTTCGCCGGTGACGTCGTCGGTCATGTCGTTCTTCGGCGGGTTGAACTTGATGTGATATGTCCGGCCCGATGCTGCGTGCACGCGGCGGCCGCTCATGCGCGTGATGATCTCGTCGAACGGCACGTCGATCTCCAGCACGTAGTCGATTGCGACGCCCGCCTCCTTCATGGCTTCCGCTTGCAGCAACGTGCGCGGGAAACCGTCGAACAGATAGCCGTTCTTGCAGTCGTCCGCGAGTAGACGTTCCTTCACGAGATTGATGATGAGCGAATCCGGCACCAGTTCGCCCGCGTCCATGAAGCGCTTGGCTTCGACGCCCAGCGGCGAACCCGCCTTGACCGCCGCGCGCAGCATGTCGCCAGTCGAGATTTGCGGAATGCCGAACTTCTCTTTGATGAAGTTTGCCTGGGTGCCCTTGCCCGCACCGGGTGCGCCCAACAGGATCAAACGCATGATGACTCTCCGAATCGTCTATAAACCGCGCCGCGAGGCTTGAAAGATATCCGGTGAGCAGGCTCGCGCGGCGTCAACGAGGCAAAGGCGCGGCCGGTTCGGCGACAAGCCGAAGACGGTGTAGCATCCACGGACAGCGGCGGAATTGGAGCGTGGCGCTGACCGGACGGCTCGCGCAATGCTGTCAATTATGCCACGTCGAATGACAGTTTCGGCCTAATAACACGGATAGAAAACGCCAAGAACCCCGCCGAATAAGCCTCCGGCGGGTTTTACACGGGTTGTGCGGCAAGCTTTAGTTCGCGCCAGAGAGAACAAAGCGCGGACGCGTTCGAGATCGGCCGGCGTATCGACGCCGGGCGGCGGCATCTCATGCGTGACGCGCACCGCGATGTGCTCGCCATGCCACAGTGCGCGCAGTTGTTCGAGCGCTTCGGCGGTTTCGATCGGCGCGATCGAGAGCGCGGGGAACGCGCGCAGAAATTTCGCACGATACGCGTATAGGCCAATATGCCGCAGCACGTTGGCCGGCACGGTGGGCAGATTCGACAGCGCCGAAACGTCAGGCCAATGCGCCTGCCATGCATCGCGGGTCCACGGAATCGGCGCGCGCGAGAAGTACAGTGCGACGCTCCGGGCATCGAGCACGGCCTTCACGACGTTCGGATTGAACACGTCGGCGGGATCGTGGATCGGATGCGCGGCGGTAGCGATCGTGCATTCGGGATGCGCCGCCAGATGCGCGGTGACATCGCGCACGAGATGCGGATCGATCAGCGGTTCGTCGACCTGCACGTTCACGACGATGGCGTCGTCGGGCAAGGCGAGACGCGTCGCCACTTCGGCGAGCCGGTCGGTGCCGGTCGGATGATCAGTGCGCGTCATTATCACTTCGATGCCGTGATCATGCGCCGCATCGACCACGAGGCCGGAGTCGGTCGCGATCAGCACCTGCGTCGCGCCCGATTCGCGCGCACGTTCGGCGACGTGCACGACCATCGGCTTGCCCCCGATATCGGCGAGCGGCTTGTTCGGCAGACGGGTGGATGCGAGACGCGCCGGAATGACGGCGATGAACGGAACGGACATGTGTTCTTTCGGACCGGAAGATCAGTTGCCGCCGACCGGCTTCAGCGGTTCGACGGGCGTGCCTTCGACGGTCTGACGCGCTTCGTCGACCAGCATCACGGGAATGCCGTCGCGGATCGGATAGGCGAGTTTGTCCGCGCTGCAGACGAGTTCCTGCGCCGCGCGGTCATAGTGCAACGGACCTTTGCAGATCGGGCAAACGAGGATTTCAAGCAGGCGTGCGTCCACGGAGTTTCTCCACAACCAGAGCAATGAGGCGAGGCCGAAGCACGGCTTGCACGGGAACGACCCAGATGCGCGCGTCGCGCCAAGTCCCGAATTTTACTGCATCCTTTTCCGTCACAAGGATCGCGTCGGCCTGCACCGACTCGAACGGATTCTCGCGATACGCGCGATACGAATAGTGATCGGGGAACGCGCGCGTGGACGGCGTCATGCCCGCCGCGCGCAGCGTCGCGAAGAAGCGTTCGGGCGAGCCGATACCCGCCGCTGCGACCATTTTTTCGCCGACGAACGCGCAAAGCGGGCGGCGCATGGACGGATCATCGAGCAGCCACGCATCGCCGGATTCGAGATCGAGCGGAAAGGTGTTCGGCCACGGTGGCAGCACGCGATCGTAGGAGCTGTTGATGAGCGTCGCGTCGCGATGGCGCGACATCGACTCGCGCAGCGGACCGGCGGGCAGCAGAAAGCCGTTGCCGCCGAGACGGTTGTCGAACACGACGAGTTCGAACGCGCGCGCCATGCGATAGTGCTGGAGGCCATCGTCGGAGATCAGCACATCGACGTTCGGATGCGCCTTTAGCAGCGCCTGCGCGGCCGCCACGCGGTCCTGGCACACGAACACCGGCGCGTGTATGCGGCGCGCGATCAGAAGCGGCTCGTCGCCGACTTCGCTGGCGAGACTGGTCGGCGCGACGCTGGTCGGCTGCTTCACCTTCGCGCCGTAGCCGCGCGACACCACGCCCGGCTGAAAGCCCGCCGCGCGCAATGCCTCGACCAGCGCGATGACGGTCGGTGTCTTGCCAGTGCCGCCGACCGTCACGTTGCCGACGACGACCACCGGCGCGTCCACGTCGATGCGCTTGAACCAGCCCGCTTCGTAGAATGCGCGGCGCGTGCCGGCGATCGCGCCGAAGATGCAGGCGAGGGGCGTCAGCGCCCAGGCGATCGGGCCGCGGCGACGCCATTCGCGCGCGAAAAAGTTTTCGATCGGCGGCTTGAGATCAGACATGGACCGCCTTCGCCATGGCGGGGCATCGGTACGACGAATACGGGGCGAGAATGAGGTACGGCATGGCGCGCAACGGCAGATCCTTCGATTTCAGGTGAGCGTTGAACGATGTGCACGGTAGCGCGTCTCTCGATACTCGCAGCGAAACGTGACGCCTGTCCGTGCTCGAACCCGGCATTCTAGCGCGCGAGTGCGCGGCGCGCCAGTCGCCATTTCTGACGGCCGAGACGGCGCGCCGGGCTATCCACAGCATCGGACCAACTGTGGATAATTTTGTGAAAAACTTGACGCTTAAAAACCGCTGCGCCGCACCAGGAAAACCCAGGAAAGCGTTACTTCGGCAAATGCTAGAAACAGAGGAATATAGTCCTTTTAATAATGGATTGGTACGGTGTCACGGGCTTCCCCGAGTAGCTTGCGCGGCCCATCGGTAAGTCTTTCTATGTGAATACTTGATACACTCGCATACCGCGTTTGAATTTTTTTGTCCATAAGTCTTATCGTCATATTGCAGGTTATTTCTTTCCTTCGATGACTCCCGATTCCCTGACGACGCAAGGCGACGATGCCGTCATTTCGGTTTCCGTGCTCAATCGCGCGATCAGCACGATGCTCGAGCGCTCCTTTCCGCTCGTATGGGTATCGGGCGAAGTGTCGAACTTCACGCGCGCCGCGAGCGGCCACTGGCATTTCTCGATCAAGGATGCGAACGCGCAGATGCGCTGTGTGATGTTTCGCGGGCGTGCGCAGTACGCCGAATTCACGCCGCGCGAAGGCGATAAGATCGAAATGCGCGCGCTGGTCACGATGTACGAGCCGCGCGGCGAGTTGCAGCTGAACGTCGAGGCGGTGCGGCGTACGGGACAGGGCAGGCTGTATGAGGCGTTTCTGCGTCTGAAGGCGCAGCTCGAAGCCGAAGGACTGTTCGCGGCCGAGCGCAAGCGCGCGTTGCCGTCGCATCCGCGTGGAATCGGCATCGTCACGTCGTTGCAGGCGGCGGCGCTGCGTGACGTGCTGACCACGCTCGCGCGCCGTGCGCCGCATGTGCCGGTCGTCGTGTATCCGGTGCCGGTGCAGGGCGCGGGCGTTAGCGCCAAGCTCGCGGCGATGGTCGAAGCCGCCAACGCGCGCCGCGAAGTCGATGTGCTGATCGTGTGCCGCGGCGGCGGATCGATCGAGGATTTGTGGGCGTTCAACGAAGAGGTGCTCGCGCGCGCGATCGCGGAGAGTGCGTTGCCGGTGGTGAGCGGCGTCGGACACGAGACGGATTTCACCATTGCCGATTTCGCCGCCGATGTGCGCACGCCAACGCCGACCGCCGCGGCGGAACTCGTCAGCCCGCAACGCGTGTTGCTGCTGCGTGAGCTGGATCATCGGCATGCGGCGCTCGCGCGCGGCTTTGGCCGCATGATGGAGTGCCGCGCGCAGCAACTCGACTGGCTCGCGCGCCGGCTCGTGAGTCCGGCGGAGCGCCTACAGCGCCAGCGCGTGCATCTGCGGCAACTGGCGAGCCGGCTCGTGGCGGCGGGCGGGCGGCCGGAGCGCGATGCGCGCGCGCACTTCGCGCTCGTGCAGTATCGGTGGCAGCGGCGGCGTCCGGATGCCGGCGTCGAGCGCGAGCATGTGCTGCGACTCGCGCAGCGCATCGCGCGGGCGAGCGAACGGTATATCGAGCGCGAGAAGGCGTGCGTATCGGAACTGGCGGCGCGCTTGCAGGTGCTGAGCCCGCAGCGCACACTCGAACGAGGCTATGCCGCGCTGATCGACACACAAACCGGCCGTGCGATGCGCGCGCCGCACGCGCTCAAGCCGAAACGACCGCTCACGGTGCATCTTGCCGAAGGCTCGGCAGACGTGCTGATCTCGGATGTGCAACCGCGTCTATCGGACGAATTCTGAGCATCGTCACGCAGTCGCCAGCGTACATTTGGCGCGGGCACCGATGCGTCCGCGAGCATTTTTTACGCCGCTCACGGGCTTGCGAAATGCGATCCTCCTCATAAAAGGCACGCGGTTTGCGGTGCTGGGGTTTATCCTAAGTCACCTACAATCCATTGCTC
>LFJI01000224.1 GCA_001235855.1 Candidatus Burkholderia brachyanthoides | reverse complement strand
ATAGGTGTTCCAGGGACTCGTCGAACGATGTCTCCCAGTCCATCGCTTCTTCATGTAAAGGATGAAGAAGCTTCTATAATGCCAGAGATCTTATGACATAGTAGTACTAAGCGGTTCCTGAGTGTTGGAGTGAGTGTTGACGGGCCCTTCGATGATTCGGGGGCCCGTTCTTTTGTGCTCAGGTTTTACCGCTCGAGCTTCACGCCGGACGCGCGCTCGCAGATCGCGATCAGTTCGTCCTGCATCGCCGCGTCGCAGGAACGCTCGCGTACATGGAAAAATAGCGGCCCGACACGCGCGCCGCATCGTCGTCGCCGACGGCGAGCCACGCCTGCGTACGATGCGCCTTGTCCATGTCGTCGCGCGTACGGTCCGCCCATTTTGGTCGGCACCCAGCCCGGCTCCAGCGCATTCGAGAGCACATCCGGCCAGTACCGCGCGATGGCCAGCGCCAGCAGCACATCCATGAACTTGCTCGGCATAAGCCTGCGTGCCGTTCCACTTGCGCCGCGTCCATTCGACATCGTCCAGTTCCGCGAGTGAACCATGATGCATGCCCGAGTTGAGATACACGAGCCGCGCGGGCTTATCGATCAGCGTGGTCAGCACATACGGCGCGAGCACGTTGACGGCGAACACCTACGGCAGGCCATCGACGGTCTCGATGCGACGCGGCTTGCCATATCCGATGCCCGCATTATGAATGACGGCGTCGAAGCGCCCGAGCCGATTGGCCTGTTCCGCTACCTAGCGCATCGCCGCGATGCCCGACAGTTCGCCCGTCACGACCGTCCGCGCCTGTGGCACCGTACGGCGTGTATCGTCGGCACGTGATTCGTTGCGCACGTGCAGCACGACGTCGTGCCCCTGCTCGACGAGCAGGTGGGCCGCCATCAGCCCGAGCCCGTCGCTCGATCCCGTAAATGAACACACGCGACATGTCCCTTCCTCCGATGAGTTGCGATATGGACCATTCTGGGCGCCCGCCAGCCGACACGCGATAAGATCGAAGCCATTTCATCGATGACGCGGAGGCGTGAATGACGGAGTTCAACGAGCGCATCCTGAACGGCATCAGCGTGTTCGCGGCGATCGTGGACGCGGGCACCTTCGCTGCGGCGGGTGACCGGCTCGGCATGTCGCAGCCGGGCGTGAGCCGCGCCATCGCGCGCCTGGAGGCGCGTCTCAAGATCCGTCTATTCGATCGCACCACGCGCAGCGTCGCGCTCACCGACGACGAACGCCGCTTCTTCAAACAAGTGATGCCGCATCTCGCCGGGCGGGAAGAAGCCGCCGCCACCGCGGCCGGCGGCGCGTGAATGTCAATCCGATCTTTTCGCGGCTATTGCTCGGGCCGCGACTCGAAGCGTTTCTTCACGCGCATCCGAAACTCGAACTGGAACTGCTCACGCGCGACCGGCTGGGCGACATGGTCGCGGAAGGCTTTGATTTCGCGGTGCGCTTCGGCGAGCCGTGCAATTCGACGCTGGTAGCACGCAAGCTGCTCGATACGCCCGTGCGCACGGTCGCCCGCGCCGTCGTATATCGAACGCAATGGCATGTCGGCGACGCCACAATCGCTCGGCACCGCTGCGCACACGTGCATCGAGTTCCGCGATCCGGAAACGGGGCGGCCGTATGCGTGGGAATTTCATCGGAAGAAGAAGCGGCTTGTGGTGGAGACGCGCGGCAAGCTCACGCTCAACGACTCCGGCACCATGCTGAGCGCGTGTCTGTCGGGCTACGGTGTCACGCAGATTCTGGCGCTCGGGCACGAACATCTGATCGAGGAAGGCCGTCTGATCGACCTGTTCCCCGACTGGGCCGACGAGCGCTTTCCGCTCTACGCGTTTCATCCGTCGCGGCACCATCCGCCCGCGAAAACGCGGGCGTTTCTCGATCTGGTCATCGCGCTGACGAACGCGTGACCTCGCGCGGCGTCACAGCGCGTGACGGTCTTACCCATGCGCGCGCTTTCGATGATCGCCGCGAGTGTGGCCGCGTTGTCGAGACTCGAGACTCGTCTGTGCGTAGAATGCGATGGCAGCGTCATCGTGGGTGCGGACCATGCGCGCGAAACTTTCGGCGGTGAAGAAAAAGCCGCTGCCCGTTTGCGATGCGACCGGCTCGAAGGCGATCGTATTGGCGATGCCGCACCGTACGCGCATCTGGCTCGGCAAATAGCCGTAGGAATGCCCCTCGCTCTGTTTGCTCGTGTGATTGAGACATTCGGTATCGATGGTGCTGTCCGTCCCGACGATGGTTGCGAAGTGGTGATTCGCGCCGTCCATCGCGCACGAGAACTGCACGCGGCGGCCATCGGCGTAGACGAGCGTCGCCATCAGGGCTGATATCGACATCGGTATCGGCCCAGCTCGCGAACGCCTGCACGCTGTGGGGCGCCGCGCCCATCACCAGACGGATCAGGCTCAGCGGATAGCTGCCCGCATCGAGCAGCGCGCCGCCGCCGAGTTCGGGCTTCATGCGGATATTCTTGTCGCGATTCGGCACCGTGAAACCGAAGTTCGCCTGAATGCTGCGCGCCGCGCCGATCGCGCCTTCGTCGAGCAGGGTCATCATGTCGGCGGTCTGCGGCTGGAAGTAGTACGGAAAGGCTTCGAGCAGCATCACGTTATGGCGCTCGGCGGCATCGGAACATGCGTTCGGCTTCGTCGCAATTCAGCGCCAGCGGCTTTTCGCACAGCACGTGCTTGCCGTGTCGGCAGCCTTGATCGCCCATTGCGCATGCAGGCTGTTGGGCAACGGTAGGTAGATCGCTTCGATGTCGGGACTCGCGAGCAGCGCTTCATAACTGCCGAAGCACGTGCCGATGCCGTTGGCATCCGCGAAAGCTTTGGCGTTTTCCTCGCTACGGCTCGCCACTGCAACCACGCTGACGTTTTCGCTCGGCTTGACATCACGCACGAACTGCTTCGCGATGTTCGCGCCGCCGAGAATGCCGAGGCGCAAGGGAGAGGCTTGGTTCGTGGACAAGGCGGCCCCTTTATTTTTAACTGAATGGTTAATAACCGTACCACAAACGCCGCGCGAATATCATTGCGACGATTGCGGACACGTATCGGGGCGCGGCTTCGATCCGCGTTGGCCGACAGGAACCTTGCAATTGTTCACGTGCTGCTCGTCGCTGGCTTTGTCCCCCCCCAGGCGCTCCTCTTCAGCGTCTTCGGTTCCGACGAGACGTCCGGCGCGCGCGCGGTTTCGTCCGCGCGTGCGTGCACGCGATCCACACGATGAACACCGATAGCACGACCATCTGGGGCATGACGATATCTCTTGCGCAAAGAGAACAGCATCGCGCTGATCCGGCAACGCACGCAAGCCGCTTCTTGTGCTTTCATCGCGGCGATCAAGCGTGCAGATTGCTTGACGCATCTTTCAGACGTAGCAACGTGACGGCAGCGCGCAAGCCGCGCACCGACACCATCAGCCCGCTGACATCCTGACGGTTCTTCACCTCGAAGCTCGCGTGATGACGCTGCGCGATACGCAACGCGATCGCGAGGCCGAGACCGCTGCCCTGACCCGGCGTGCCCACGCATCGATAGAAACGGTCGCACACGCATTCAATCTCGCTCGCGGAAATGCCGGTGCCCGTATCCAGCACCGTCAGCGCGATACCCTCTTTCTCGCGGTGCAAGGTCACGTCGACACGCCCGCCAGCAGGCGTGTGACGGATCGCGTTATCGAGCAGATTATTGATGAGGACCGCGAGCGCGTGCATGTCGCCCATGATCGTGAACGCATCGTGATCGCCCTGTGCCTGTTCGAGACCGAGATCGATCGACTTCGTCTCGGCGATCAGCGAGAAATCGCTCACGCGCGCCTCGCACACGGTGCGCAGACTCATCGGCGCGATGGCCGCTTCGCGCGCGGCATCCTCGCGCGCCATGCTGAGTAGTTGCTGCGCGAGATGGATCAGCCGGTTGATCCGGCCGTCGATCTTCGCGAGCGTCGCATGATCGACGCGCAGCGAGCCGTTGCCTACCGCGCCTTGTATCTGCAACTTGAGCGCAGCGAGCGGCGTGCGCAGTTCGTGCGCCGCATCGGCGATGAACGAGCGCTGCGCCTGCGATGCCTCGTTCAGACGTGTGAGCAGTCCGTTCAACGCATCGACGAGCGGACTGAGTTCGACGGGCATGGGCGCGAGCGTGATCGGATCGAGCGACGACGGCGAACGCTCGGCGAGCGATTGCGACAGCCAGTGCACCGGCGCGAGTCCACGCGCCACCACCAGCAGCACGATCACGACGATCACGGGAATCAGAAGCGTGAGCGGCCAGATGGTGCGCAACGCGAGCGAGATCGCGAGGTCCTCGCGCACGGAGAACGGCTGCGCGACCTGTACGTAACGGTCGGCCTGCACGACGCCGAACGCACGCCAGATATACCCTTCGCGATCGGCGGAACGAAAGCCTTTGCCAAAGTGCGGCAGCGGCGGCTTATGCGGCGAGTGATAGATGAGCTTGCCGGAGCAATCCCAGATATCGATGACGAGACGGTCGTCCGCAATGCCTTGCAGATCGTGACTGCGCCCTTCCGCGACATCCGATGCGCTGATGTTGAGCGGCAGCGATAGCGCTACCGTACGCAGTTCGTAATCGAACATCTCGCCCGCTTCCGCGCGCGCCGCGCGAAAAATGCCGTAGCCCGCCGCCAGACACGCGGCGCCGAGTCCGCAGATGAGCCAGCCGAGCAGCCAGCGGCGAATCGATGTCATCCGACCCTCTTCAGGCGATACCCAACGCCACGCACGGTGACGATTTCTTCCGCGCCGATCTTGCGCCGCAGACTGTGCACATGAACCTCGATGGTGTTGCTGCCCACTTCCTCGCCCCAGCCGTACAGCTTCTCTTCCAACTCAGAGCGACGGAACACGCGCGCGGGTTCTTCGATGAGCGCCTGAAGCAGCGCGAATTCGCGCGGCACCAGATTGAGCGCGACACCCACCTTGCTCGCTTCGTGCGCGGCGGGATCGAGCGTCAGATCGCCATGCGAATACACCGGACGCTTGTGTCCCGTGCGACGCCGCAGCAGCGCGCGCACGCGCGCCGCGAGTTCGTCGAGATCGAAGGGCTTCATCAGATAGTCGTCGGCGCCGGCGTCGAGGCCGCGAATGCGGTCATCCACCGCATCGCGCACGGTGAGGATCATGACCGGCGCATCGCCGCCATTCTTGCGATACGCCGCGAGCACGTCGAGACCATCACGCTTGGGCAGGTTCAGGTCGAGTAGCACCAGGTCGTACACGCCGTTGCCGAGCGACAGTTCCGCCGCGCGGCCGTCCTGCGCCCAATCCACCGTATAGCTCGCGCGGCGCAGCGCGGCCAGCACCGTCTCCGCGATCATCTCGTCGTCCTCCACCAAAAGCAGGCGCATGCGTTTCTCCAGGCTCGATTCAATCTGCGACCGATGCTCGGGCCGGCTTGCTTAAAAGGCCAGTTCAAAAAGAGCCCGGAAGGACTGTTTACTTTCCCCCGAAACGA
>LFJI01000223.1 GCA_001235855.1 Candidatus Burkholderia brachyanthoides | reverse complement strand
GACAAGCTCGCCGGCAACTATCTGGCCTTCGCCGTGCTCGCCTGCGCCTTTGGAGTGCTGCTGATAATGTGAACAGAACCTAGCAAAAAAGCCAGAATCGAAGGATTCCAGCTTTTTCTAATGCAATGAGAGTAGCGAACGGCCCGCGCGGCCCAAACCGCGCGGGCCGAGAGAAGGTCGAACTATGCCTGCGGAATTTCGATCTTTACTTCCAGCACTTCGAGATCGTCCTGACGTTCGAGGCTCACCCGAATGTCGTCGTCGGAAATCTTCACGTACTTCGAAATCACGGCAACCAGTTCCCGTTGCAACGCCGGCAGATAATCGGCGGCGGCTTTGCCACCCGCGTGCTCGTGCGCAATGATCAGCTGCAAGCGTTCCTTCGCGACCGTAGCGGACTTTCTTTTCTCGCCCAGCAAAAACGAAAGAATCGACATTGCGTCCCCTTACTTGGTGCCGAAGATGCGTTGCAGCAGGCCCGGTTTCTGATAATCGGTGAAGCGCAGCGTTTTCTGCTCCCCGAGAAAGCGCGACACCACGTCCTTGTACGATTCGGCAACCGAGGTGCCGTCCAGATGCACCGCAGGCATGCCCTGATTCGACGCATGCAGCACGTCTTCCGACTCCGGAATCACGCCGATCAGTTCGATGCGCAGAATCTCCTGGATGTCCGACAGCGACAGCATTTCGCCTTCGGACACGCGCTTCGGGTTGTAGCGCGTGATCAGCAGATGCTCCTTGATCGGGTCCTTGCCTTCCATTGCGCGCTTGGTCTTCGACGACAGGATGCCGAGGATGCGGTCCGAATCGCGCACCGACGACACTTCCGGATTCGTCACGATGAGCGCTTCGTCGGCGAAGTGCATGGCCATCAGCGCGCCCGACTCGATACCCGCCGGCGAATCGCAGACGATGTACTCGAAGTCCATCTTGATCAGCTCGTTGATGACGTTCTCCACGCCTTCGAGCGTGAGCGCGTCTTTATCGCGCGTCTGCGACGCCGGCAGGATGTAGAGGTTCTCGCACTTCTTGTCCTTGATGAGCGTCTGATTCAGGTTCGCCTCACCTTGAATGACGTTGATGAGGTCGTACACTACGCGACGCTCGCAACCCATGATGAGGTCGAGATTGCGCAGACCGACGTCGAAATCGATCACGGCTGTCTTGTGGCCGCGCAATGCGAGCGCCGATGCAAAGCTCGCGCTGGTTGTCGTCTTGCCGACGCCACCTTTTCCCGAAGTCACCACAATGATTTTTGCCATACAAGTACCTTGTGTTCGTCAATTAATCCGCTTGCGTCCGGCTGAGCGCGCCAGGGCATCGGGCGCGGCTTCAGGTCAGACGTAGCGGTTCGATCATCAGTTTTTCTTCGTCTAGCCAGATCTGCACGGGCTTGCTCGCGACCTCCGTGGACAGCGGATTTTCGGTGGTCCGATAAATCCCCGCGATGGAGACCAGTTCCGGCTCCAGGCACGTGCAGAAAATCCGCGCGTCGAGATTGCCGTGCACGCCCGCGAGCGCGCGGCCACGCAACGGCGCATAGATATGGATATTGCCTTCCGCGATCACTTCCGCGCCGTAGGACACGAGTCCGAGCACGATGAGATCGCCCTTCGCATACACCTGCTGGCCCGAGCGCAGCGGACGGTCGATGATGGTCGACGGTTGCGGCGTGCTGGCGACGGCGGCTTCGATCACCTTGGCGGCGTCGGAGCTCGGCTTCGCCTTGTCTACCCAATGCTTCGGCGCGCCACGACGGTCGCGCGCCTCGAGAATCGGCAGGCCGCCTTCGTTCGCCCACTGGATCGCCCACGTCTGCGCCGGCAGCGCGCACACGCCGATGGGACGCATGCGCACGTTCGTCAACAGCTTTTCCATCTCCGCCAGCGACACGCGCTCGCCTTCGCCGCCGCCGGCGTTTTCGGCGAGCCGCCGCACGTCGATGGCGACGACATCGCCCGCGAAGAATTCGGGCGTCTCTTCGAAGCGCCGCGTGAGTTCCGTGCGGAGTGCATCGAGGTCAGGAGTCTTGACGACGAAGAGAAGCGTGTCGACGGAGCCGCTGCGCAGTTCGAAGAAGGGCGTTTTGTTGAGCGACATAAGAAGGGGGTGCGGCCAAAAAGGGGGTGCGAGGGGGTGCGGCCAAAAATTTTGCGTATTTTACAGGCGTACGCGCACACGGCCATAATTTTTCCGGCCGATTCAGGCTATCGAAAACGAGGAGTGCGCGTGACGTGCGATGAATGCGGCAGACGAATTCAGGCGTCGCGATTGACCTGCATGTGACGCACGTAGAGGGCTTCGGCTTCCGCCTCGTTGGCGGGCATCGCGCGGCGATCGCCGGTGGGACCGAATCCGAGACGTTCGTAGAAGCGCATCGCGGTGCGGTTTTCTTCCGCGATCCACGCATGCACTTCGGACGCGCTCTGTTCCGCGAGCCATTGCGACGCGACGTTCACGAGCAATTCCCCGCCACGCAGATGACGCACCGCCGGTGCGACCCACAACGCGTTGACGAAGGCGCGTGCGTGATCGCCGTCTTCGATGTACGCGTGCACGAGGCCGCACGGATGACCTTCGGTGTACAGCAGGAAAGTCGCGAGCCGCGGCGATTGCGCGTGCAGCGCGGCGGTTTCGTCGAACGATGCGGGATCGACGAGCAATGCATCGGCCAGGGTCTCGCCGAATGCATAGGGCGCTTCGCGTAGTGATGCCGTGCGCAGTTCGCGAAGAACCGAACCTTGTTGCGCGGTGATACGGCTGACGGTCAATGAAGGACTCATGCGGGCGCTCATGCAGACAATTTCTCTCTGGCTCTTTGCGTCATGGGCGGTGCGGCGCGGCCGACGATTCGTCGAGCTTTCATCGAACCCGCAGCCAGCCCCAAAGACCACTCCGTAGCTTCAACCGAACGGGCGTACCCGTCAATTCCTAAATCTCGGAAAGTGCTTTACAGCGCACACCCGTGTCCTGCCGCAAGCGCTTTTCGCACCGCTCACGGCGCGGCATACGCGCCGGTGCCGTCCGGCCAAGGCGTCAGCAACTCGAAGCCGTCGTCGGTGACTGCGACCATGTGCTCCCACTGCGCGGACAGCGAGCGGTCCTTTGTCGTGCGGTCCAGCCGTCGCGCGATTGCTGTGTGGCCGCGCACCCCGCGTTCGATGTTGATGATATCGATGTCCTTCAGCTCCTTCGGCCCCGGAATGCCGTGACACACGACGTGATTCACGGAGGCACAGATCGTCTTCGGAAAACCCATGTAGCCGACGTTCGCAGGCACGGCCTTCAATTCGTTGACGATGAAGCGATTGCAGATGGCGTCGAGTTCGTCGGTCGTGACGCCGGAGCGCACGTGATCGGCGATCATCGCGAGGACTTCGGCGGCCATGCGGCCGGAGATGCGTAACTTCTCGATGTCGGCGGGTGTCTTGAGCGTGATGGCCATTGAGCGATGCAGAGGTGTTCGACTCGCCTGCGCGGTGTTCCGACGGCTTCATGGGCCGACTGCGAACATGACGCATGACGCGCGCAAGACGATAGGGCCGATGATAGCACTTGCACGCAAGCCGGCTTTTCGCGGAGGAGTTTGCGTATCCTTTCCGGCGCTTGCCCGCGTGTCAGCGTTCGTCTCTTGTGATGTGTGACTCTTTGTGTTGAAGTGGCGCGGATTCGCCCTTGCGCGCATGGTGCGCGCACACGCACGGAGGTCATGACTTTGCATCGAATGCTTGTTGTATCGACCATCGGGCGGCGGCCGCGCTCGCCGCGTGCGGCACGACCACGAGTGGTCCTGAACTGCGCGCCTCGAAGCCGGTGATCAACGTGTCGTCGGCGCGCGCGGCGTCCGACATCTCGGCTTGCCTGCAACGGATGATTTCCTCCTCGCAAGTCGTGCGCGATCAGGGCAATACGGAAGTGGTGGTCGGCTCGAACGAGTGGCTCGTGACGCTGACGCCGTCGGCGTATGGATCGATCGTGAAGGTGCAGCAGTCGTCGCACGACGATGGCGGTGTGCCGGAGCCGGAACTGCGTTTCGATATCGTGCGCTGCACGGTTTGACGCTGCCCGTTCCGCACGCGCGGGGACACATGGAAGCCGCGCGCGGACAAGCAAACACAAAAACCCCGCAGTCTTGCGACATGCGGGGTTTTTGTGTTTTGGCGGGCCGCGATCGATAATGACGATCACTACGTTTACGCTATAGCTCTCTGCTGACTATTTGCGCAATGTCCTCTTGCAGAACGCCCGAAGCACTAAGCCAGCGTGCGCTTCACGCGCCATCGTTGACCTAATTCGCAAATCTAAGCAACAGGAGAGAGTGTGTAGATGATTTAAGGCGCGAAGATGCTGACGCAGGGCATTTTAGGCAATTTCCGCAGCTATGGGTGACAGAGCGAGACCTATATTCACGAATATGTTCAGGCCGTTTTACCTGTATCCGATGAGATGGAAGTGAATGCTGGAGGACAGAGCAATCGATTAACTCCGTCGAAGGCAATCATATTAGTCCCGGGGACCGAACATAAGTTCCATAGCACAAGGAACGGTATATTCCTGGTCGTTAATATCCGGACAGATATCGCAGTCCGCAACAACAAAAAGATAGATGAGTTTGTCATAGGCGAAATAACATCATCCCATCAAAGATGGGTGAAATTTCTTGCGGAAGAGTTTTACAGAACGGTTTTACAGAACGCCTGTTTAAATGTGACTCTTTGTTTACCGTTCTTGTTGATTTAATAAAACAGACCTCGCCAAAAGATATCTCGTTGTCAGAAGCAGGAAAATACTGGAATTTTGGCATATCGGAAACGGTGCAGGCGGCTGTAAAGAAATGTGGTATGTCCGAGACTACATTCCGCCGCGCAGTTAGGCGATCTTTCGGCGATAGTCCGAAAAGGCTTTAAATAGAGGAGAGGCTTAGCCACGCAGAGCCACGCAGAGCGTCTTCTCATTTCATCCGACCGGCCTATTTCTTCCGTCGCCTTTGACGTAGGCTTCAAAAGCATATCATCGTTCACGAATGCGTTTCGCCGAATACACGGCGTAACCCCATCAAATTTCAGATCGATAAAGCGATTTGCTTTTGACCATGCTGACGCGTGCAGCGACAATGGCAGCCGATGTGATCAGGAGAGCGGTGAGAATGAGCGTTAAAGAAAGCTCGGCCTTGCCTAACCCAAAAAGAATAAAAGTCGAAAGAAGCGGCACTGCATACGAGATAGTTCCAATTAGCTGAATGTTCCCGCGCTTAACTCCGACGTCCCAAAAATAGAAAGCGATACCAACGGGGCCAAGCCCTAGCAGTGAGATCGCGACCCAGCTGGAATAAGTCTGCTGGAAGACGTTTGTTTCTACACAAAAATGGAGAATCCATGACACAGCAGCGGTGGCGAGACAGAAAACAAAAACGCTCTCGGCCGGTATATCGGAGCTAAAATCAGAAGTGGTGTACGGGGGAGTTGAGGCGGGAAATTGAAGGCGGGGGTGGTTTCAGCTGAGAATCGGAT
>LFJI01000222.1 GCA_001235855.1 Candidatus Burkholderia brachyanthoides | reverse complement strand
GGCTGAGTCCCGTGATGTACAGGACCCAGCCCTCAGCGGCACTAGCCAAGAACCGTCTCACTTTGCGGGGTCAGATCACGCCGTGGCTTTATTGCGTCCGGCGTTCGCTTGCCGCGAAGCTGGCCCGGCGCGTGCGACTGGCCGTCCAGCGACTTCGCGATCGTTCGAACTTATAATGATCGCGCGGTCCATGCGCCCGCCGCGGTATCGAGGAACCGCGTCTACACCACCGCTTTGCATGGCATGGCGACACAATTAGAAGGAGGCGCGCGTGTCCTTCACGCTGCACGGCATTCCCGTTTCACGTGGCATTGCCATCGGCCGGGCGTATCTGATCGCGCCGGCGGCGCTCGACGTCGCGCACTATCTGATCGAGCCTGACCAGATCGATGCCGAGATCGAGCGCTTCAACGCGGCGCAGGCCGCCGTTGCGGCCGAACTTGAAGCGCTGCGCTCCGACCTTGCCGCCGATGCGCCCAGCGAAATGGGCGCGTTCATCAACGTCCATACGATGATCCTGAACGACACCATGCTCGTGCAGGAAACCTTCGATCTGGTCCACACGCGCCGCTACAACGTCGAATGGGCGCTCACCGAACAATTGGAAATCCTCGGGCGGTTCTTCGACGAGATCGAGGACGAGTATCTGCGCGAACGCAAGGCGGACGTCGAGCAGGTCGTCGAACGCCTGCTGAAGGCGTTGGCAGGCGCGCCGACCACGGCCTCGCTGGTCGCGCATACGGCCGCGAGCAACGGCCACAACGAGATGATCGTCGTTGCGCACGATATCGCGCCCGCCGACATGCTTCAGTTCAAGACGCAGGCTTTCAAGGGCTTCGTGACCGATCTCGGCGGCCGCACGTCGCATACGGCGATCGTCGCGCGCAGTCTCGGCATTCCGGCGAGCGTCGGCGTGCAGCAGGCGAGCGTGCTGATTCGTCAGAACGATCTCATCATCGTCGACGGCGACCACGGCACCGTGATCGTCGATCCCGCGCCGATCGTGCTCGAAGAGTATTCGTACCGGCAAAGCAAAAAGCTTCTGGAGCAGCGCAAGCTCCAGCGCCTGAAGTTCTCGCCCACGCAAACGCTGTGCGGCACGAAGATCGAACTGTGCGCGAACATCGAACTGCCCGAGGATGCGCAAGTGGCGGTCGAAGCGGGCGCGATGGGCGTCGGCCTGTTCCGCACGGAATTCCTCTTCATGAATCACAAGGATCAGTTGCCGGAGGAGAAGCAGTTCGAGGCGTACAAGCGCGCCATCGAACTGATGAACGGCAAGCCGGTGACGATCCGCACGGTCGACGTCGGCACGGACAAGCCACTCGACTCCATGAGCGCGGGCGACGGCTACGAAACCGCGCCGAATCCGGCGCTCGGTTTGCGCGCGATTCGCTGGAGTCTGTCCGAGCCGCAGATGTTCACCACGCAACTGCGGGCGATTCTGCGCGCATCGGCATTCGGCCCGACCAAGATCCTGATTCCAATGCTCGCGCACGCGCAGGAGATCGATCAGACGCTCGATCTGATTCGCGAGGCGAAGCGCCAACTGGATGAAGCGGGCATCGCCTACGACCGCAAGGTGCAGGTCGGCGCGATGATCGAGATTCCTGCAGCGGCGATCGCGGTGCGTTTGTTCCTGTCGCGGCTCGATTTTCTGTCGATCGGCACGAACGATCTGATCCAGTACACGCTCGCGATCGACCGCGCGGATAACGCCGTCGCGCATCTGTACGATCCGCTGCATCCCGCCGTGCTGAATCTGATCGCGTACACGCTGCGCGAGGCGAAGAAAGCGGGCGTGCCCATTTCCGTGTGTGGCGAGATGGCGGGCGATCCGACCGTCACGCGGCTGTTGCTCGGCCTCGGGCTGACCGAGTTCTCGATGCATCCTTCGCAGCTTCTGGTCGTGAAGCAGGAAATTCTGCGCTCGAATCTGAAGGCATTCGAGAAGCCCGTCGCGGACGTGCTCGTCGCCTACGAGCCGGAAGAGTTGCAGGCCGCGCTGGCGCGTCTGCATAAGGTCTAACGCGAACGCGCGCCGCAGACCGCGCAATCGTGCTGGCGCGCGATTTTCATCGTGTTCCATTCCATGCGCAGCGAGTCGAGCATCATCAGACGGCCCGCGAGCGTGTCGCCGAAGCCACCGATCACGCGTAACGCTTCCGCCGCTTGCATCGCGCCGATGATGCCGACCGTCGGCGCGAACACGCCCATCGTCGAACACGCGACTTCCTCGAATGCCTGGTCCGGCGGGAACAGACACGCATAACACGGCGAATCGGGCGAACGGAAATCGAAGGTGCTGATTTGTCCGTCGAAGCGCAAGGCCGCGCCCGATACCAGCGGCACGCCATGCACGACGCAGGCCGCGTTGATCGCGTGACGCGTCGCGAAGTTGTCGCTGCAATCGAGCACGACGCTCTTGCCGGGCACGTTGGCATCGAGCCATCGCGCGTCCGCGCACGCATTCACCGCGATGACTTCGATATCCGGATTCAGCGCGTTCAGGGTCTCTTTCGCCGATTCCACTTTCGCGCGTCCCACCGAACGCGTCGCGTGCACGATCTGCCGTTGCAGGTTCGTGAGATCGACGCTATCCGCATCGACCAGCGTGATCTTTCCGACGCCCGACGCCGCGAGATACATCGCGGCGGGCGCGCCCAGTCCACCCGCGCCGACGATCAGCGCATGCGCGTCGAGAAAGCGCTGCTGCGATTCGATGCCGATTTCATCGACGATGATATGGCGGGAATAGCGGAGGAGTTGATCGTCGTTCATCGCGACATTCTAAGCGCGTTATCGGCGCCACAATGATAAACGGCTTCGCGGTGATGAATCGCGAAGCCGTTTATACGACTGCCGGAGAAGCTTACTTCGTCTGAGCCGTCGGCGACGATGCAGGCTGCGCACCGGAAGTCGGCGACGAACCCGGCGTAGCCGGCAGCGCGGGCGGCGACACCACCGGCGCGGACGCCGAAGGCTCGGGCTTCTTCTGCGCCAGCTTACGCTCGGCGAACGACTTCGACTCGACGACCGGCTTGCCTTCCAGCTTGTTCAGGCCTTGCTGGAGCATGAAGTCGTCCTTGCTGCCGAACTCGACCGGCGGACGCTCGTGATCCTTGCGGCGCTGCTCGGGCGTCTTCTTGTCGTTCTGCTTTTCGAGCAGCCGCAGTTGCTCCAGACGATCCTGCTCGCGCTGCTCCTGCTCGCGCTGCTCCTGTTCCTTCTTCTCGTTCGGATCCTGTGTGTTCGCGAGGTGGTTCGAGTAATCCACTTCACGCGTGACGAGCGCGTCGTCCGGATCGCCGTCGGCGTACTGATCGACCGGAACGTCGGGATGCACGCCCTGATTCTGGATCGACTTGCCGCTCGGCGTGTAGTAGTACGCCGTGGTCAGACGCAGTGCGGTGTCGGCGGTCATCGGACGCACGGTTTGCACCGAGCCCTTGCCGAAGGTCGTTTTGCCGACGATTAGCGCGCGATGATGATCCTGCAGCGCGCCCGCCACGATCTCCGATGCCGACGCTGAATAAGCGTTGGTCAGCACGACCACCGGCACCTTCTTGAAGATGTCCGGTACGTTATTCAACGGATCGGAATCGAATAACGGCAGACGATAGTTGTCGTAGGTATCGCGGAAGGTCTGCTTCGCCTCGGCGATCTGGCCATTGGTCGACACGACGACGGCGTTGTCCGGCAGGAACGCGCCCGCGACGCCGACCGCGCTCTGCAGCAGGCCGCCGCCGTTGTTGCGCAGGTCGAGCACGAGGCCCTTCAGGTTCGGCTGTTGGCGCGCGAGGTCTTGAAGCTTCGATGCGAGATCTGGCACCGTGCGTTCCTGGAAGCTCGTGATGCGGATATACCCATAACCTGGCTCCGGCACCTTCATCTTCACCGACTGCGCCTTGATCAGCGCGCGCGTGACGGTGAGCGGGAACGTGCGGTCGTCGCTCTTGCGGAAGATGGTCAGCGTAACCTTGGTGCCCGGTTCGCCGCGCATCTGCTTGACGGCCTTGTCGAGCGTCATGCCGCGCACCGGCTTGTCGTTGATGCGCGTGATCAGGTCGCCCGGACGAATGTCGGCACGGAACGCAGGCGTGTCTTCGATTGGCGAGATGACCTTGACGAGTCCGTCTTCCGACGAGATCTCGATGCCGAGACCCGCGAAGCGACCCTTGGTCTGCTCCTGCAGTTCTTCGTAATCGGTCTTGTCCAGATACGACGAGTGCGGGTCGAGGCTCGATACCATGCCCTTGATGGCGGCGGTGAGGAGTTTTTTATCGTCGACCGGTTCGACGTATTCGTGCTTGATTTGCCCGAACACTTCGGCGAAGAGCCTCAGCTGATCGAGCGGTAATGGCGATGAGGCAGCCTGTTGTGCGGACGCGGAAATCTGCAAGGTCAGGAGTGCGCCGGCAGCAACGCCTGCGGCGACCAGGCCGAAGTTTTTCAGGTTCTTTCGCATAGAGAAGTGCGGTCGGAATCGAATGGGCTGCATCGTAGGTGACGGACCAGTATAACCGTTCACCTTAATTGACGACTTAAACGCAACTTAAATGCCTGATGGTTTGTCGTCCGGTCAAGCGCATTCGAGCCTATTCGCAAGCCAAACTGACAGCGGCGCCGACGATGCGTCAGCGCCGGGTCATGTGCGATGCGTGGCGGCCGTCACGCAGATTCGACGACTCGCCCGCAGTGCAGCTCAGCCCGCCTTGCCCTGCTTGGCGACGGCGGCCTGCACGGCCGCAATGGCGTCGGCATTGCCAAGATAGTAGTGCTTGATGGGCTTCAGGTTCTCGTCGAGTTTATAGACGAGCGGCACGCCGTTCGGAATATTCAGCCCGACGATGTCCTGATCGGAAATATTGTCCAGATACTTCACCAGCGCGCGAATGGAGTTGCCGTGCGCCGAAATCAGCACCTGCTTGCCCGCCTTGATGGCCGGTGCGATGGACTCGTTCCAGATGGGCAGCACGCGCGCGACCGTGTCTTTCAGGCATTCGGTGAGCGGCAACTGCTCGCGCGGCACCTTCGCGTAACGCGGATCGTTGAAGGACGCGCGTTCGTCGGACGGCTCGAGCGCGGGCGGCGGCGTGTCGTAGCTGCGACGCCAGATCAGGATCTGATCGTCGCCGTACTTCTTCGCGGTTTCGGCCTTGTTGAGGCCGGTGAGCGCGCCGTAGTGGCGCTCGTTCAGACGCCACGAATGGACGACCGGCAGGTACATCAGGTCCATTTCGTCCTGAACGTGCCAGAGCGTACGGATGGCGCGCTTGAGCACCGAAGTGTAGGCGATATCGAACGTGTAGCTGCCTTCCTTCAGCAGCACACCGGCCTGGCGCGCCTCGCGATTACCCTGTTCGGTCAGGTCCACGTCGACCCAGCCGGTGAATCGGTTTTCCTTGTTCCACGTCGATTCGCCGTGACGGATGAGCACTAGCTTGTACATGATGGGTAGGTCGGTCAGTTAATTCGAATTCGGGATAGGGGCAGGCCTCACGGTCCGACCCCTCCCACACCACCGTGCGTA